>CAYZYD010000121.1:0-8865 GCA_964482505.1 uncultured Planctomycetia bacterium
TTCCGAACAGGACACTAGGCGGTTCGTCAAAAATTAGGAGTTGGACTGAGTCCCTGCTCCGAGTTTACTCAAGTAGCGACCGATTGCCAGGGAGGCGGCGATTTGACCATACTCTATCGTTCCGGTTTGCTGATCAATCCGATCAGCCCAACCAGTTGTGAGCTCTTCTCGCCGGGCGGACTCGCTGTATCGGGCCAAGGTCGAGTAATGGGGGCCGGGGCTTGGGACCTGCTCCGCCGAGCTTACCCGGGCGAGCGGGTGCTCGACCGCTCCGACAGCATCCTGACTCCGGGCTTTGTCGATACGCATCTTCACATCCCTCAGATCGACATCCGCGGCATTCACTCCGCCTCGCTGATCGATTGGCTGCACGAGACGGTCTTCGAGGCGGAGCGCGCCCATGAAGATGTCGAGATCGCGGCCGACCGAGCCCGGCGGACTTTTCAGAATCTCCTCGGTTCGGGTACGACCGCCTGCGCGGCTTTCTCAACGATCCATGAGCCGGCGACACAAGTCGCCTTCGAAGCGGCCGAAGCGAGCGGGATTCGAGCGGTGATCGGTAAAGTTCTGATGGATCGGGAGGCTCCCGCTTGGCTCACCGAAGAACCGCGGGTTGCGATCGAAAGCGCCGAGAAAATCGCACGCGAATGGAATCACCGGCGGCCCGAGCGACTCGGATTTGCAATCACCCCGCGCTTCGCTATCTCCTGTAGCGAAGAGCTCCTGGAACTCGCGGGGAATCTCAGGCGAGCTTTGAATCTTCGCGTTCAAACGCATCTCGCTGAGAACCCCGAGGAGCTCGAGGTCGTCGCCCGGCTTTTCCCTGACGCCGAGGACTACACGGCTGTGTATGACCAGGCGGGCCTTCTCACCCAAAGCTCGCTGCTCGCCCACGGGATCCACTTGAACGATCGTGAAATCGATTTGATCCATGGGCGCGGTTGCAGCGTCGCTCATTGTCCCGAATCCAACTTCTTTCTCCACTCGGGCCGCTTTCAGCTCGAGCGATTCGATTCCCAAGGGATCAACGTCTGCCTCGGTTCAGACGTCGGAGCGGGGTCGAGCTTCTCCGCTCTTTCGGCCATGAAGCTGGCCCAGTTTGCGAGCCGGCGACCGATTGCCCCCGAGAGGCTCTGGTGGTTGGCGACGGTCGCAGGCGCTCGAGCCCTGGGCTGGGAGTCGGTAACGGGCAACTTCTCGGTCGGCAAAGCGGCCGACTTCGCGCTCCTCGAGACCGACTTTGTCGATCTCGAAGACGCCGCGTGTGCACGCCCGGAAACGCTCTCCCAATTGATCCACCGTGAAGAGGAAGTGACCGTGGTCGAGACCGTGATCGAAGGCCGCACCGTCTGGGCTCAAACTGCGCGAGCAATTCGTCCTGAGCCGCGTAGTGAGAACTCGTAAGCAACAAGCGGACGTCGAACGGGTTCGCAGCCGCGGTCTCGTAAGCGATTTGGGTAGCTCACTCATCGCGAGCGAGCCGTTGCTCCTGACAGCGTTTCGAGGTTCGGTAGAGGAACGCGAAGCACTCCGCCAGAATCGGGTAGAGGTCGCTCGGCACCTCTTCCTGAAGGGGTAAGGCGGCCAGCAACTCCGCGAGACCGGCATCCGACTGGACCGGGACTCCGGCCTCATCGGCGATCCGACGAAGCCGGTCGGCGAGCGCGCCTCGGCCCCGGGCGAGGACTCGGGGAGCGAGATCTTCACCGGGGTCGTACCCGAGAGCGATAGCGAGATCGAGTCGCATCAAGCCCACTTCTCAAGCCGGAGGTCTTCGAGTCGGTAACAGTTCGCAGTGGCGTCGAGGTCGAGATCTCGGAGTTGATCGACCAGATCCGAAAGCGACGCCTGGGCGAGTTCGAAACTCGTTGCCCGCGAGAAGCCGAGGCGCAAACGGACCCCTTGCCAGCGATCACCTCGACGCCACGCTCGGCCGTCTACTCGAACCGCGCCGAGGAGATCGGTCTCGAGTGCCAAGCGAAATCGTCGCTCGCGCTCGGACCCAGCCTTCTCCTCTTCTGGCTCATTAGAATGCAGCTGGTAGGACCACACCGTTTCGTCTGGGAAAACCCAGTGAAGAACGCCGAGCGAGCGATCTTCGGGAGTGCTGAGTAGTCGCGATACGTCGCCAATCCATGTCGAATCAGCGAATTGAACGAGCTGTCGGCCAAACTCTCGAAAGCGCCGGAGGTTCTCGTGGCCACGAACAAGCTGATCGAGGAGATCTTTGATCCAGCGAACTGCAGTGTGACGACTCTCTTCGGGGAGGTCCGCAAGCGCGTCGCTCGGGAAGCTCAAGCCGAGGGAGGGTCGGCGAGCCTCGATCGAACGGCCGAGCGATCGATCGAGAAAGAGCTGAATCTCCCGGAGCCTTGGGTCCCTCTCGACGAGATCGTCCCAAGCCTTGGTGAGCCAAGCTTCGACCTCGAGCTTGAGAACCAACCCGGTTGCCCGGTTCGCCGGCGGTCCGAGGAGACGCTCGAGTTCCGCAATCAGGACCGAACTTCGTGACGAGGGATAGAACTCTCTCAGGTATTGATCAAACTGCCGCAACAGTTCGCGGCTCCGCGTCTCAACCGTCGGTTCCGGAGTCGGCTTGAGCGCGTCGACGAAGCGTCGGAAGAGGGGCAGGCCAAGCTTGCGGAGGATCTCGATCCGATCGATCGTCTCTTCGATCTCCTCGATCGACGCGCTGAACCGGAGCGCGCGAGAGATGATCTCAGATCGATCCCATTCGGATTCAGACGTCCCCTGCAATCGATCGAGCTTCGTGTTGAGGCGCGCGAGAAAGCTCGAATCGATCCCCCGGAGTTCCGTCGGTCGAGAGTCGTTTGAATTGGGCGGCTGGCTGGGTTGCTGGGAGGAGTTAGCGGGGTCACTCAAAGCGTCTCGCGAGACGGGCTCTCCGGCCGCATAAGGTCGCGCGGAGATTCCAGTGTAGCGCAGCGAGCCCAAGAGAACTTCGACGAGGTAGAGGTTCGTCGGCAAGATCTCGCTCTTGACAACGACTCCCGTGGTTGCCGCCGACGAGGTTACATTCCCACTCAATAGCGCACTGGGGCGAGACCCGATCAGCTGAATCGAGGGCTCCATCGAGCCTCCTCTCCCCTAACAGCCCGTTGAAAAACTGCTTTCGATGCGGGAGGTCGAGAATTCGAGCCCAGTGCCTCGGGCGAACCGAAGGCGTATTGGCCATACGTCGAGGTTCGCCGGGGGCGCTGGGCGAAGGAAGCTCGGCCTCCCGCGCGGAATGAGTTTTTCAACGGGCTGCTAAGCTATCGGCCGACATCCGAACCGGCTGATCGACTATTCGTCCTCGACTCGCAACACGAACCCTTTGAGGTAGTCCGACTCGGGAAAGTTGAGGAGGACGGGATGGTCGGCGCCCTGGGTCAGCGTCTCGAGAATTCGAACTTCGCGCCGGGCGTCGCGAGCTGCGGCGAGCAGCACACTTCGAAACAGCTCGAGGCTCACCGCTCTCGAGCAGCTAAAGGTGATCAGGTGCCCACCGCTGCGCAGCAATTTCATACCGAGTAGGTTGATATCCTTGTAGGCTCGGTTCGCTCCCGAAAGCTGGGACCGGTTCGCGGCAAGCTTGGGGGGATCGAGAATTACGGTGTCGAACGACTCGGCTCGATCCCTGAGTTTGCGGAGCTCCTCAAAGGCGTTGCCGTCGACTGCCGTGACGAGGCTCGAGTCAAGACCGTTTAAATCGAGGTGCTCCGCGAATCCGCTCATCGCGGGCTTTGAACTGTCGACGGCGACCACGCGCGAGGCACCCGCCCGAAGCGCTGCGAGTGAGAACGAGCCCGTGTAGCAAAAGGCGTCGAGAACGTCTCCGCGAAGATAGCTTTCGACTCGACGACGGTTTTCACGCTGATCGAGGAAAAAACCGGTCTTCTGGCCGGTCTCGAGACGGACCCGGTACTCGAAGCCATTTTCTCGAATCGCAATCGCGTCGGGCACAGGGTCGCCATGGAGAAGACCTGGCGCGAGCGAGAGTCCCTCGCGCTCGGCAAACTCAATGTCGGACGCGTGCCAGATTCCTCGACACGGCATTCGTTCGACCAGCTGCTCACAAAGCGTCGGCCAGATTTTCTCGATCCCGAGTGAACCGATCTGGACGACGAGCCAATCGCCGAGTCGATCGAGGATCAGACCCGGGAAGCCGTCGGACTCTGAGTGGATCAGACGGCAGCTATCCGTCGCTTCACCGAGGATACCGTCGCGCCTTGCGATGGCGCCCAGCAATCGACGCCGCCAGAAGTCGGCGTCGATCGATTGCTCCGGGTTCCAACTGACGATTCGCACCGCGAGCTTTGACGAGGCGTTGTAAAAGCCGTAGCCCACCGCCTCCCCCTCCGGTTTGACCACCCGGACAATAGCACCCGGCTCGATCTCGGGAGGACTCTCGAGGCTGCCGGAGTAAAGCCACGGGTGCTTAAACCGCAGACTGCGCGTGCGATTCTGTTTGACGACGACAGTTTCCAAAGGAAGCTCCTACCCGAACTGCCCGAAATTGGTCAGTTGCCTTGCACGCCTCGATATCATTTGGTGAAATTCAGGGCTCGAGTGGTGGTTGAGCTCTCGTCGCAGAGCCGGTTGCAGTAATCGATTGATAACCTTCTACAGCAACTTCCGGGCAAGAGCCAACGCTGTCTGTCGGACGCGTGTGTCGTTCTTGTCTCGAAGCACAGTGAGCTCTCGAAACCACAGTGGGCTCTCGAAACCACAGTGGGCTCTCGAAACCACAGGGGGCCAAGTAACCGGCAGAGGTGGCTACTGCGCCGTAGGTTGGCCTCTGAATCCGCAGGCAGCGTCTAAAGCTCGGATCTCTGGACTCGGAGTTCGTTGCTCTCAGAATTGCCCAACATTTTTTACTCGGGTACCAAGCCCTGCCCCCGATCGGAACCCTGCCCCGATCGGAACTGGGGGGGTTCAAACCGGCGGACGAGCTTTGCCGTTTCACGCTTGTTAGCTTTTCAGCGATCAGCTCGCCTGATCAACCGAGCAGTTTCATGGTCAAACGACTCTTAATGACAACTCGCAAGACGAGATATCCGCGACCGTTTCCCGGTGCGAGATACTCCCCCCAGACAGACGAAGGCGTGCGGCCCGAATTCTCAGAGTTCGGGCCCCGTTTGTGTAGTGGAGACCCGGTTTAAGTCGAACGCCGGTAGAAAGGTCGCAATGAACCCAGGAACTCAGGACGCCGCGATCCACCCACCCACTGGCTCGACGCTCAGCTGCAAAAGCTGGCTAACCGAAGCCCCGCTCCGGATGCTCATGAACAACCTTTCGCCCGAGGTCGCCGAGGACCCGGCCCACCTGATCGTTTACGGTGGCTCGGGGAAGGCCGCTCGAAACTGGGAGTGCTACCAGGCGATCGTCAAAAGCCTCCGCGAAATGGAGCCCGACGAAACTCTCCTCGTCCAGAGCGGTAAGCCGGTGGCTGTCGTCAAAACGACGACGGACGCTCCAAAGGTCCTCATCGCAAATTCGAATCTCGTTCCCGCCTGGGCCACCCCCGAAGAATTTCGGCGGCTTGAAGCGGACGGGCTCATAATGTACGGGCAAATGACCGCGGGCTCTTGGATCTACATCGGCACTCAGGGAATTTTGCAGGGAACCTATGAGACTTTTGCCGAGGCGGGGCGCCAACACTTCGGCGGCGATCTCACCGGAAAGTGGATCCTGACGGCGGGGCTCGGAGGGATGGGTGGCGCTCAACCCTTGGCCGCCACCATGGCGGGCGCCTCGATGCTCGCGATTGAAGTCGACCCCGCCCGAATCCAGCGCCGGCTCGAAACTCGTTATGTCGATGAACTCGCACCAGACCTCGACTCGGCTCTCGAGCGCATGAAGCAAGCTCGCGATCGAGGAGAAGCCGTGAGTGTTGCCCTCGAAGGCAATGCAGCGGAAATCTTGCCCGAACTTGTCAAGCGCCAAATCGTGCCGGACATGGTGACCGATCAGACCAGCGCCCACGACGAACTCAACGGCTACGTTCCGCACGGGCTAGATCTCGCGCAGGCACTCGAGCTCAGAGAACGGGATCCAGACGACTATATCCGGCGCTCGATGGAGTCGATGGCGGTCCATTGTAGCGCGATCCTCGCGCTCAAAGATCTCGGTTCGATCGCTTTCGACTACGGCAACAACCTCCGGGGGCAGGCGCAAAAGCAAGGCGTCAAGAACGCCTTCGATTACCCAGGCTTCGTCCCCGCCTACGTGCGACCGCTCTTCTGCCTCGGGAAAGGTCCCTTTCGGTGGGCAGCGCTCTCCGGTGATCCGCAGGACATCTACCGGACCGATGACGCCATCCTCGAACTATTCCCCGAAGATGAGCACCTCTGCCACTGGATCAAGATGGCCCAAGAGCGCGTCACCTTTCAGGGTCTTCCCTCTCGGATATGCTGGCTCGGACACGGAGAACGCGCCCGGATGGGTCTCAAGATCAACGAACTGGTGGCGAGCGGTGAGATCTCGGCCCCGATCGTCATCGGTCGCGACCACCTGGACTGCGGCTCAGTTGCGAGCCCCAATCGAGAAACCGAGAGTATGGTCGACGGATCCGACGCCATCGCCGATTGGCCGCTTCTCAATGCGCTCGTCAATACCGCTTCGGGCGCCACTTGGGTCTCGCTTCACCACGGAGGCGGCGTCGGGATCGGTAATTCAATCCACGCAGGACAGGTGATCGTCGCCGACGGAACTCCCGAAGCGGCGGCTCGGCTCAGCCGAGTCCTCGATAATGACCCCGGTATGGGTGTCTACCGGCACGTCGACGCCGGCTATCCCGAAGCCATCGAATTCGCTAAGAAGCAGGGACTCAACATCCCGCTGATGGAGTAGTCAAACCTCGTGGCCGAAGCTATCGATCTTCTCTTTGTCGATTGCGAACAAGCGATCCTGACCGGACCCTCGAGTAGTGGGGACGGAGTGATCGAAGGTGCAGCTCTGGCGGTCTCGGCCGGCAAGATCGTCGACGTCGGGCGCACCGAAGACCTGACGAGTCGCTATCGCCCGAGCCAGACAATCTCGGGTCGAGGCCGGATCCTTACCCCGGGCTTCGTCGATAGCCACTCCCACATCGTCTTCGGCGGAGATCGATCGACCGAGTTTACGCAGCGCTGCGCCGGAGCGAGCTACGAAGAGATTTCCGCAGCCGGCGGAGGGATTCGGTCGACCGTCCGGGCCACGCGCACTGCCTCAGAAGACGAGCTCTACGACCAAGCACTCGACCGCGCGCTGCGGATGCTCTCACTCGGCACGACGACGCTCGAGACTAAAAGTGGATACGGACTCGATCTCGAAACCGAACTCAGGATCTTGAGAGTGATCGATCGTCTCGATCGAGATCTGCCTATGCGCATCGTCGCGACCTTCATGGGTGCGCACGAAGTTCCCGACGAATACCGTGGCGACCGCGAGGGCTACCTCTCCCTCGTCATCGATCAAGTCCTGCCGGCGGTCCGCGAACAAGGTATCGCCCGCTTTTGCGACGTATTCTGCGAAGAGCGAGTCTTTAGCCCCGAAGAGTCTGTCCGCGTTCTGGAAGCCGGGAAGCTGAGTGGGTTGATCCCCAAGGTGCACGCCGACGAACTCGCCAGTTCGGGCGGCTCGCGAGTCGCGGCTGAAGTCGGAGCGATCAGCGCCGACCACCTTATGATGATCGACGAAGCGGGGGCGCAAGGACTCAAAGAGCGACAGGTCATCCCGACGCTGCTCCCCGGGACAACCTTCTTCCTCGGTAAAGAGAGCTACGCGCCGGCCCGGATGCTTCTCAAGTCGGGGCTTCCGGTCGCAATCGCCACGGACCGTAACCCCGGTTCATGTACGATCGAAAGTATGCAGTTCATAACGGGTCTCTCCTGTTTGCGACTCCAGATGACTCCCCTCGAGGCATTCCGGGGGGCCACCGAAAACGGCGCCAAGGCGCTCGGACTCGACCACGAAATCGGTCGACTCCAACCCGGGCAGATCGCCGACCTTATCCTCTGGGAGTGTTCCGACGTATCCCAGATCGTTTACCAATTTGAGAATGTCATTCCGAGAACCGTGTTCTGTGCGGGCGAACCGGTACTGAAGCCAGATCCAGGTTCAGACAGAGGCAGTGCGCCTTGAGGAGAGTTTCATGTCAGACTTTTTGAATCGAGTGACCAAGGCACTGCAGGACGAGCGTTGGGACGATTTCGAAGAACTCTGGCTCGACGCCATCGAGAATGAATCGGCCAGCTTTGAAGAGTTTTTGCGGGCAGCTCGGCGCGCAAACGAAAACCGTCAAGGCTCCCGAGTCGGTTCGATCTTGACGCTTTTGAGCCCTCAAGCCGACACGATGCCGCGGACAAAACGACGGGAGTTCTATGAAACTCTCGTCACATGTATGCCCAAGGATCGAGAGATACGGGATACCCTGCTCGAGATTTATCGCGAGGAGTACGGCGACAAGCCCGGCTTCGATACCTACGTGAAAACGGCCGATCTCAAACGGTCCGAAGATCCGCGGGAAGCGATCAAGACCTTCCTCAACGTGGTCAAGTACTCACCTGGCACCTTCGTCTACCACCGATCGGGCTGGGGCGTGGGAGAGATCACCGAGGTGCGCAATCTCGAGGGCGTCGCAGTCATCGACTTTATCGATAAGCCCGGCCATGAAGTTAAGATCGACGCGATTCCTGAGATCTGTCAACAGCTCCCCGACGACGACTTCCGGGTACTTTCCTGGAAAAATCCGGAGCGGCTTAAGGAGTGGTCGGAAGACGACCCGGGTCGGCTGGTTCGCAGCGTCCTGAGAACCTCACCCCGTCCGCTGCCATTAGCGCGAATCCGAGAGACGCTCGTTAAGGGTGGGGTGATCGCGTC
>CAYZYD010000122.1:0-8865 GCA_964482505.1 uncultured Planctomycetia bacterium
ATCGATGCGTTCTGACACGTCAAAGCTCAAGCCACCCTCAAACTCGGCGAGTACTGTCGCCGAAGTTGTCTCGCCGACGGCAATTGCTCCGGCCTCGAGGGTGAGGCTCAGGCTGTCGGGCGCCCGCAAGTCGATCGGTTGACCGTCGACGCGGAACGAAGACCAGTACTTGGTTCCGGGTCCCATCGACCAGCAGCCGATCGTCCCCGTCGTTCTGCGAGTTGGTGAGTTATCGAAACAGTCGATCTGCCACTCGGTCGGTTCTGCACTCGTCTCGAGCCAGACCTTCGCGAGGATGTCCGTCTGCTCACCCGTGTCTGTCACCCGAATTCGGTACTTGTACCAGAGGCCGGCAAACGGCACGACGCCCGAATCCGAGACGCCACCCGAGAGCAGCGTTCCGTGCGGTTCGATGTGAAAGGTATTTCCTTGGTAGCGGCGCAGTCGGTAGTAGTGATCGTTCGCACCAAAGTCGGAGAGGAAGGTCACGCCGACCCCACCCGACTCGTCGTCTATGCGCATCCGACCCGTCAACTCGTAGCCGTTCCAAGCCTCGCTCTGCGGAGCGAGCAGGTGTGAGTGAATGTTGGTCCCGGTCGAATCGGTCGCGAGACAGAGGTCGCCCTCCGCTTGGACTGAAAAGAAGAGATCGGGGTTTTCGACGAAGCTGTTATCGGCTTCGGTATCGATCCAGAGCCCGCGGATGGCGATCTGGGTGTTTGGATCAGAAACGGTGATGTCGAGCGTATTAGAGGCGACCCCGAAGAACTCCGTGGTCAGTTGCACCGATCCCGCCTCGGTCCCGCGAAACGCGGGTTCTTGCGGATCGGGCTGGGTAAGTTGACCCGTTCCCCCCAAGACCCAGTCGACTTGGCGCGTGAGATCGAGGGTGACGTCATCGCGGAACGCACCCTCGACCCCGAACTCGGCGAGCTCGCCGAGTTCGAGCTGGTTCGGTCCGAAGAGGGTCAGCGCGTCGGGTCGAGCAAACGGGAGCGGCGTACCCGCGACTTCAAAGTCGGCCCAGCGCTTCTGGCCGGGCCCCATACTCCAGACTCCCACCGTGCCCTGCGTACAACGGGTCTCCGAATTGTCGCGACAATCGATCTGCCAGTCACCAGGCTCGGCTTCGTCTCGAGGCCATACCTTTGCCCGGATACGCACTTGACTCAGCTCGACATCGGTCACCACGCGGAAGCGATACCAGAGGCCCGCTGCGGGAATGACGCCGCTCTCGGTATCACCCTCGGTGAGCTGAGTGCCGTGCGGCTCGATGTGGAAGTCGTTGCCTTGATAGCGACGCAGCCGGTAGTAGCTATCTGAGTTCGGGTAATCGGAGAGAAAGGTGACGCCGATCCCCCCGTCCGCGTCATCAATTTTCAGTTCGCCCGCGAATTCATAGCTCTGCCAGGTCGAAGTCAGCGCGTTTTGAAAGTGCGAGTGAATGTTGGTCCGGTTCGAATCGGTCTTGAATTCGAGCCGCGCATCGTCGCCGACCGCGATTTGAAAGAGCCGATCATCGGAACGCAGGCTATTGTTCGCGCGGGTGTCGAGCCACTCGCCCGCGAGCGCAGTCGGGGCGAAGGGCTCGAGAACTTCAAACGGAAGCGGAGCCGATTCCACCCCTTCGACGACGGCGACCAGTTCCCCTTCGCCAGCGCTGCTCGCCACGAAATCTCCGTCGGGCGTGTAAGCGCAGAGCGCTTCGGGTTCACTCAAGAGAACCACGTCACTACCGCTGACAACTTCACTGAGATCGCCGAAGTGGGCGAGCACGCGGAGGTCGAGCGGTTGGCCAATCGCGGCGTGACCGACGGTCGAACTGAGTTCGATCCAGTCGGGGATCGCAAAGGGAACTCGAGTACCGTCGACTCGAAACTCGCGAAAGTGTTTCGAGCTCGGGCCCATCGTCCAGACCCCGACGGTTCCCTGGGTTAATCGTGAAGCGGAGTCGTCGTAGCAGTCGATCTGCCAGGCCGACGGTTCGGGCAGTCCCGCCCGCCAGACTTTGGCCCGAATCGTGGTGCGATTGCCATCGTCACTAGTCTGAATTCGAAATCGGTACCAGACGCGCTGGAGCGGCACGACTCCCGAGGCGACCTCACCACCTGTGATCTGGGTGCCGTGCGGCTCGATGTGGAAATCGTTGCCCTGGTAGCGACGCAGCCGGTAGTAGCGATCGGCGTTCGGATACTCCGAAAGAACGGTGACTCCAAAACCGGAGTCGGCATCGTCGCCGCGCATAAACCCGGTCAGTTCGTAGGTGCCCGCCGGAACCCAGCTCGAGTCGGCGTGGCTGTGTATGTTGACTCGGGTATCGCCAGTCGAGAGACAGACGTGGCCGTCGACTTCCGTCAGTTCGAAGAGTGAGTTATCGGACGTGAGACTGTTGTTCGGTCCGGTCGAGAGCCAGTCGGTCGCTGGCGCCAGCCCTGTCATCGAAAATATGAGCAGCATTACCGATAACGAGCTGAGCTCGTAGTTCCATCTTCCCCTCACGAGAGATCCTTTCGTGGTGTACAGAACTCCCCCTTCGGGCTTTCGCAACCGACGGACCCGAATCTCGAGATCCGAGGGACGTCGAGCCATGCGTGTGACTTACTTCTTCTGTATGCCAACTCGGATCGATCCCCCGACCCGGTAGGACATCCCCAATCCGGAAATAGTGCCCGAATGGCCCCTCGACGATCCCCAAGTTATCGGCACTTATTGCAGGGAGAGCTCGGCGCGCGATCGCACGGGTCTCGAGATCTCGTCCACGTGTTCACTATCGACATCGGACCTACCGATAGTGGAGTCGCGCCCACCCCAAACTGAATATGCTTCTGAATTGCGAGTGCCCCGCTCAAGCAGTGAGCAACAAAATCGACGCAATTTGCTCTAACCGAGACCGACTCTGGTTTTAAGATTCAGCCTCAATATAATCTGGCGCCTTAACCGACCATAAGATGGCAAAGGTACTCCGCTGAGAATGGCAGACTTCGTTCAAATGGCAGGCGTTGACTGGCGTTGGGTTGAATGGCGTTGCGTTGAATGGGTCTGGGTTCGAGAAGGGATCTCGATGAGGCGTTCACTCCTGCTGGGACTTGCGAGTTTCGCCTTGCTTGCGGGCTGTAAGTCGAATCCTGTGATCTATCAGGTTGCCGGCGAGATCAACCGGACCCTCGATTCCACCGCCGAGCGTCTGCTCCCCGGCGATGTCATCGAGATCCGAGTACCCAATGCTCCGCAGTACGACCACCGGACTCAGGTCGCCCTCGATGGCACGGTGAGCTTTCTCGGAATCCCGGGTGAATTCCGAGTGACTGGTATGGGCCTCGATATCCTCAGGCGGCGTCTCAATCAGGAATACTCTTCGGTCCGTGAAGATCCGCGCGTCGGTCTCTTTATCAACTCGGTCGTACCCCGGACCTTCACCGTTTTCGGTGAAGTTCAGGTACCCGGAGAGCAGGAATTTAACCGCAATCGAGTCACTCTCATCGACGCGATCGGACGGGCGGGCGGTCCACTCAACCGTTCGGCCAAAATGGAGCGCCTGGTCCTGATCCGCTGGGACTCGGTCCAGAAAAAGCAGCTCAAATGGCGGCTCGACGCGAGTCGCGAATACTGGGGAATCGGCGAACCGATCTTCTTGCAGCCCTACGACATCGTTTATATTCCTAACCGCTACGTCGACAAGGTCGGCAACTGGGTCGATAACTACTTCCGGCGACTCATCCCGCTCCCCTTCGCGATCCCGCTCTAATCGCGCCCGGCGCCTCTCAAATCGCCATCGCTGTGCGCTTTGGAAAACCGCGTGACACCTGGCGAGGTTGGAGTTCCCTGGGTCGACCTTCGGGGCCACTCGCGGTAGCCTCGGAGACCTCAGTACCTGTGGTCAAGAATGTGAAGCACCGTGAGGCAGTGAGGTCCCGACGACCGATGATGAGGGTGGAAACCGCGATTCCTTCCCCTCCGAGGCGCCCTGGCAGCGCTGGCCTGACCCGCCACCGCACCTCAGACCAAACCGAGAGCGAGCAGAAGGTTCTTAGCCCGGTGGCTCGCGAGCACACCTCAAAGAGAGAACCCTAAACAGCTGACCTATCACGGTGAACTGGCGACGAGAGAACTAGCGACGAGGACCCTTTGAAGACTCCCGAGCTCCAGAACGACAACGCCCCCACTCTGGCTGCGCTTCCCGCGTGGAGCCCGATCGAGGCACTGCTTTATCCCGCCTACCGGTCGTGGTTCATCATCGCTTTCTTTGTCGGGGTTGGCCTGCTGGGCGGTGTCTTTCTCGCCTTCACAAAACCCAACACCTACCGCTCCAAAGCCAAGCTGCTCGTGCGCGCCACCCTGCGCGAAGAGATCAACGCGTTCAATCCCGATACGATCAGTGCCGAGACGCAGAACCGCGCGGCCATCGGTAATCAATGGCATATCATGATGTCAGAAAGCGTCTTCTCCGAGGTCGTCAAAGAGATCGGCCCCAAACGCATCCTCGAGCCTTACGACCCGCGCAAGCAGGACACCGAGTCGACGCCGTGGCCCATCCGCAAGATTCACGACTTCCAAGCGTGGTGGTTTCAATCGAAGCGCGCCGAAGCCCTGAGTAAGGTGGATCTCGATCCGAGTTCGAAGGCCTTTCGCGCCGCGGTCAAAACGCTGCGCTCAAACGCCGAAGCCGACTCAGACGGGACCGAAGTTCTCGAAGTCAGCTACAAGGCGACCTCACCGGCCTTAGCCCAAGAGATCTTGAGGGCCTTGATCAGCAAGTATCAGGACCAGTACGAGAAGGTCTACTCGATCGACTACATCGTCGAAGAGTGGCGCACCACCGAACTCGAATACGCCGAGAAGCTCGAAAAGGCGGAAGAAGAGTTCCGGACCTTTCAAGACGAGCACGACGTCTTCAATCTCGAAGTCGACCTACAGAACCTAGTCGCCGAGCACAAAGACCTCGAGCGCAACATCAACTCTTCAACCAATAAGAAAAAGCGCGCCGAACGACGTCTTAAACAGCTCGAGGCCAATCTCAAGAAGATCGAGCCGACGATGACGATTCGCGGTGGCGTCGAACTGGTACCGAACCCGGACTACTTGCGCGTCAAGCGGCTCCTCGAAAATCAGCTCGAGGACCTCCGGAATCTCCGGACCGGCGGTTACGCCGAGCAATCGATCGAGATCAGTTCGGTCAAGAAGACCGTCACGAGCTTGCAGAACGAGCTCGATAAGCTCGAGCCCCAACTCGAAGACATCCGCGAAGACGAGGTTCGCGACAACCCCGAGTACCTCGCCCTCGCCGACGAGATCAACGTGAAGAAGCTCGATATCCAGGAGCTCGGCGACGACATCACGGATAAGACAAGACGGCGCGACAAGGTCGATGCCGAGATCAAACGGCTCTCAGGTCTCGCGTTGCGCTACCGCGAGCTCTCGTCCAAAGTTCAGAGCGCGATTCGTCAGCGCGAGAGCCTCTCGGGCGGACTCGAAATCGCCGACCGACTCGAGCGGCTCAAAGAACTCTCCTCGAATGTCAAAGAGGTCGAAAAGCCGACGCTTCCGTTCGAGAAAGATGGCCCCAAGCGGATGAAGCTTTTGATCGGAGGGTTTGCGGGGGGGCTGATGATCGGGGGCGTTCTCGCGCTACTCCGCCAGTACCTCGACCGCACCATCCGTCGGCGCAAAGATCTCGAGCTCCTGCTCGGAGTACCGGTGATCGAAGCGGTGCCCAAGGTGAGCTCTTGGAGTTGGCGCGCGGCTCAGAAGCAGGCGCGCAAACTGACCGTGAAGGAGGTGGAGCATGGCTCGGCTCGATGAGTTCTCGACTCGAACCGAGACCGCGCTGCGACCGATCGCGGATTCGGTCTCGCATCTCTGGCTCGGGCTACTCAGCACTTCGACTCGTACTCGAGACGGCGTCTTCCTCTTTACCGGGGTCAATCCGGGGGATGGTGGTACTACGATTACCGCCGCCACCGGCCTCGGTCTCGCGACCCATCTCGAAGAGCCGATTCTTGTGATCGAATCCGACCTGCCCAATCCTGGGCTTGCCAAGTTGCTCCAGCTCGAAACCGAAGTCGGTCTCGGCGATGTCCTCAGTGCCCAAGCCTCGCTCACCCAGGCGATCACGAAGACCGACGTGCCCTTTCTCGATTGTCTGCCTGCGGGCGAATCACGTCGGACCCGGCTCGGCGGTGCGCAAAAACTCGAATCGATCGTGACGACGGTCAAAGCCAACTACCGCTATGTGCTCATCGACTCGGGGCCGCTCATCCACTATCCCGCGGGAAACTTGATGCTCAAATATGCCGACGAAGCGATTATCGTCGCGCGCGCGCGCGATTCAAAGAAGCCCGACCTCGAGAAGCTCGCCCAGATGATTGAAGGGGCGCAGACCCCGGTCCTCGGTTCGGTCCTCAACCACTACCGCCGCGAAGCGCCGGCCTGGATCCAGGGGGAGTAGGCGACCCGGGTGGCCTCGACCAAAGCGACCGCACTAGCGCTCGGGCCCCTCCTTCTCGCGAGTCAGCAACTCGGCTTCGCTCGTCTCTGCGCATGCGCTGAGCTACGCGACCAACTAGAGCTTCGCGGCGAGTAGGTCGGTCCATGGAACACTTTGGGCAGGTCTATCACAACTCGACGACGCTCCACCCCCTCGCGCTCGTCATGCTGACCTTGCTCGGCGGGCTGCTCTTCATCGTCCCGCGAGACCGAGCTATCTATCCGATCCTCTTCATGAGTTGCTTCGTCGCCATGGCGCAGCGCATCGTGGTGGCCGGGCTCGACTTCGATATGCTCCGAATGATGATCTTGTTCGGTTGGCTACGCGTCTTCTGGCGCGGCGAGTTTCGCGACTTCCAGTGGCGCGGGATGGACTTCGCGATCATCATCTGGGCGGCGGTGGGAATCGTCGCCTACACGGCCCTACGCGGGACCCCGGGAGCGCTGATCTTCCGGTGCGGCCTCGCCTTTGATCAACTCGGTCTCTACTTTCTCTTTCGCTTTCTGATCAAGACCTGGGACGACCTCGACAAAGCGATCATCGCCTTCGTCTGGGTGAGTGTGCCGCTCGCGATCGCCTTTACCGCCGAGAAGGTCACTGGACACAATATCTTTGCCCACTTCGGCGGGGTCCCCTACATCACGGTCGAGCGCGACGGTCGCCTGCGCTGCCGCGGCGCCTTTCCGCACCCGATTATCGCGGGAGTCTTCTGGTCGACCTTGGTTCCGCTCGTGGCAAGCCGGATCTTTCACCCCGACCGACGCTACCTGGTCTCGATCCTCGGCGTGATCTGCTGTCTCGTCCTCGTCTTCTGTGTCGCCTCGAGCACGCCGGTTATGGCGCTCGGTTTTTCGTTTATGGGTGCGGTTATGTTTATCTTTCGCGGCCGCCTCGGCGAACTACGCTGGATGGTCGTCGGCTCGCTCGTCGTGATCCACTTCCTCTACGACAAACCAGTCTGGCACCTGATCTCGCGCATCGACCTTCTCGGCGGCACCGGTTGGCACCGCTACTTTCTCATCGACCAGGCGATCCGGCGCTTTGAGGAGTGGGCGCTCTTCGGCACGATCAGCACCGCGAACTGGGGCGGAGGGCTCTTTGACATCACCAACCATTACATCTTCGAGGGAGTCTACGGAGGCTTCGGCGCGCTCGTGATGTTCGTCGTGATCATCGTGCTCGCCTTTCAGTACGTCGGACGACTCTGGCGATCGAGCCAAACTTCGTACCATCTCGCGACCTCGTGGGCGCTCGGAGTCAGCATGTTTGCGCACTGCATGATCTTCATCTCGGTCTCCTACTTCGGCCAGGTCAAGATCGTCTGGTTCTTCCACCTCGCCGCGATCGCCTCGCTCTCGCCACTCCCGGTTCCGAGTTACGCCGCGGTTCGGGCCCGGCTCCAGAGACGTCGTCAACTCGCGCTCTCGGAAAGGTGACCTTGGAACTCTCGATCATCATCGTCAGCTACGAGACCCAAGAGCTCACCCTGCGCTGCCTCGAGACCCTCTACGAACACGCGCCTGGCGTCTCGTTTGAGGTGATCGTGCTCGACAACGATTCAAAGGACGGAAGCGCCGAGTCGATCCGCCAACGCTTCCCCGGCGTCACACTCATCGAATCGAAAGAAAATCTAGGGTTCGCGGGGGGTAACAATCGAGCTGCCGCGAGCGCCCAAGGTGAGAAGCTGCTGCTGCTCAACCCCGACACCGAAGTGCTGGACGATGCGATCACCAAGCTCTACGAGTTCTCCGAATCGCTCCAAGGAAGGACGGTCGTCGGCGGACGCACGCAATTCGCCGACGGTTCACTCAACCCGGGCTCCTGCTGGGGTCGTCCAACCCCCTGGAGCGTCTTCTGTATGGCGACGGGCCTCGCCAAGCTCTTTGGAAACTCGCGGCTCTTTGCGTCTGAATCGATCGGCGGTTGGGCGCGCGATTCGGTGCGCGAAGTGGATATTGTGTCGGGCTGTTTTCTGCTGATTCCGCGCGATCTTTGGCAGGAGCTCGGCGGCTTCGATCCGCTCTTCTTTATGTACGGTGAAGACGCCGACCTCTGCCTCCGCGCGCGCCAGCTCGGCGCGAGCTGTCATATCACCCCCGAGGCGACGATCATCCATCACGGCGGCAAATCCGAGAAAGCGCGCGCCGGTAAAATCGTCCGACTCTTTCGGGCCAAGTCGCAGCTCTTCCGGCGCTACTGGTCGCCGCTGCTGGCTCGGCTCGGCTGCCGACTCCTCGACTTTTGGACTCTCGTCCGCATCGTCGGCTTTCGCGCCCTTCGGCTCAAAAACCGGCACGCTGATTCGCATCAGACATGGGCCGAAGTCTGGAAGTCGCGCCGCGAATGGTGGGGAACCGAGTGACGCGTCGTTAACGCAGATC
>CAYZYD010000123.1:0-8859 GCA_964482505.1 uncultured Planctomycetia bacterium
AAGCCGCGGGGGGCGAGATCTCATTCGATGTGGAGAGCGAAGAAGAGAAGGAAGATGAAGAAGAAGACGACGATGAGAAGTGAACGGCTGACGCCGGGAGTTCGGTTCTTTAGTGCGGTCTTCGCGGTCGCAGCGATTCTCCTAACGTCCTACGAACTCGGGGCTCGACGGGCGACGAACGACCCGTCAGAAAAAATCGCCGAAGCCCTCCTCCAGACAGGCTTTGATCGCGCCGCGGGTGCTCGAGTGGGTGATTTTAGTTTTTTCACATACCGTCGGTCAGTCTGGGTAGTCAATCATGCGAAGGGTTCGGCGCGCTTCTTTCGAATGCCCGAAGGCCGAACCGACCAGGATAAGATCGAGCGTTCGGACCTGTACGAAGTTGACCGAGAGGTCTACCCGATCGATCAGGTCCGTTATCAGGTCTCCGAGCGAAATCTCACCAATTTTCTTTGGGTGATGAACCCAGTGACGGGTCGGGGGCACTTCGTCCGCGCTCGCCGAGACGGCGGGTTTGACGAATCGCCGATTTTTGATGCCGATATGTAGAGACTCTGTCCGAATACGAAGCTTGATCGGAAAGTCGATACTCGGCAGCTGTCTGGGGCCGATCTTCGTGATCGGCTGCTGCTCGGTCCCCGATCCGAGACTCTTCTTCGATCAACGCCAAGACCCGCTCGAAACCTGGTACAAGTTTCAGTACTGCCTCGAAGTGGGCGAGTATGATCACGCCTACGACTGCCTCTCGAAGCGAACCCAGACTGAGATTCCCCATTGGAAGTTCGTCCTCGCTCTCCGATTTGGAGATCTGGAAATCGTCGAGGAAATCGATACCTGGGACTTGATCCTAAACGCGCGCTACCAAGGCATAGCGTACCGAAATGCCCAGGAAGCTCTGATCCAAGTCGAGTACCAGAAGCCTGGTGAATCGCTCATAGTCGTCAACGACCTCAGATTCGTACGAGAAAATCCCGAGCAAAGCTGGCGGTTCGCCCTCTACGAGACCCTGGTCGAACTAGCCGGCACCGCCAAACACTCCCCATGACCCGGCCGATCTACCTCGACGCCAATTCGACCACCCCGCTCCACCCTCGCGTCCGCGAAGCTCTGGCTGACGCCCTTTCAGATTTTGGCAATCCTTCGTCGATCCACCAGCTGGGACGTCGAGCGCGCGAGCGGGTCGAGACCGCGAGGGAGCAGGTGGCCGGGGCATTTGGAGTCGAGCCCGACGAGATCTTGTTTACTTCGGGCGGGACCGAAGCCAACAACTTACTGATTCACTCGGCTCTGACGGAAGGTCGGGGCTGGATCAGTTCGGTCGAACACGATTCGCTCTGGCAACCGTGGATCGACCGATTGCGAGACGGAGGCCTAAGAGCGCGTGATTTCGAACTTCCGGTCGACGCCACGGGGGGCCACTTGCCAATCGACCTTCCACCGTCGGAGTCGGAAACGGATTGGGTCTCGCTTCAGTGGATCAACAATGAGACCGGCAGGTTTCAACCACTCGCCGCGCTCGTTCAATCCTATCAGCGACTCGGTTATCGAGTGCATTCCGACGGGGCCCAAGGGTTCTTTCGAGTTCCGGTGTCGATATCCGAACTCGGACTCGACGCGGCGACGATCACTGCTCACAAGAGCTTTGGCCCCCTTGGAATTGGCGCGCTCTACTTGCGACGGGGTGCTCTCCTCGACCCGATACTGCGAGGCGGACCTCAGGAACGCCGAGTCCGACCCGGCACCGAGAACCTTCTCGGTATTGTCGGTATCGGTGAACTCGCCCGCTTGAGCGGCGAAGAGGAACTCTGGCCTCGCGATCAGCTTAAGAAAAAGAGCGAACTTTTTAGAGAAGCACTCAGCTCGATCGAGGGTTGCTTCCCAACCCTCCCTGTTGACCAAACGTATCCTTCGGTCGTGCACGTGACATTTGACGATCTCGACGCCGACACCCTGCTCTGGAAGCTCGACATGAGCGGAGTTTGCGCTTCGAGCGGTTCGGCATGTTCGGCCGGAACCGGCAAACCTTCGCGGGTCCTTCAAGCGATGGGACTGCCAGACCGGAGAATCCGAGGCGCGCTCCGCTTCTCGTTCACCCCCTGGACGACCGCGGAGGAATTGAACAATGCAGCAAAAACACTGCATACCATTGTCAGACAGCTACGCAGTCAGCGAGCCTCTCGCGCGTAGTCCTGCTTTAAATAGCGTCGAGGACTCGGGTAGGAAGATTTGATTTGGACTGGCGTCAAAACCGAATATGCGAAGCCCTGCTCCCAACTCCGCTCGAGCGGCTAAAAGCCCTTGAAGCCGAGTTCCCGGGTTATGAATTCTGGATCAAACGCGATGATCTCACCGGATTCGAACTCAGCGGAAATAAAGTTCGAAAGCTCGAGTTTGTCTTTTGGAAGTTGCTGCAGGAGGGTTATAGGGCGGTGGTCACGTGCGGGGGGATCAACTCAAATCATTGTCGTGCGACCTCGTTCTTGGCCGCCAAACACGGGCTCAAAACGACACTATTCCTCCGGACCGGCGAGACGGGTGAGCCCCCTTGCCGAATCGAGGGAAACGCGCTGCTCGACTTTATCGCGGGAGCGAACCTCCATTGGATCTCTGCCGAGCAGTATCGCGGGCGCGATGCCTTAATGGAGGAATTCGCGAGACAACAGCAAGCGGATACGGGACAGGGGGTCTATGTGATTCCTGAGGGAGCCTCGGATGCGCTGGGGGCGCTCGGCTACGCCGCCGCCTACCTTGAACTCCATGAGCAGACGGAGGCCTTGGACCTTGAGTTTTCACACGTGGTGCACGCTATCGGCTCAGGCGGAACGACGGCGGGTCTCTGGGCCGGACGAGATCTCGTCGGAAGTGGGGCGAGACTGACCGCCGTGTCGGTCTCCGATCCTGCGTCCGTCTTCGGCGAGCGAGTTCGGCGAATCCGTGAGGAACTGCAATCTAGCGGAGTCGCTCCCGAGATCGGACGCGAGCCCGAAATTCTCGACGATTACGTTGGACGAGGCTACGGGCAGACTACGCACGCCGAACTCAAGCGCCAGCGCTCCCTGACGATGCTCCAAGGCGTTGTGCTCGACCCCACTTACAGCGGTAAGGCGATGCTCGGACTTCTCGGTGAGATAAATCGAGGACGGATCCCACCCGGGCGGGTGCTTTTTTGGCATACCGGAGGAGGGTTTTCGACACTTGCGTACACCGCGGAGTGGAACGATCTCTGGAAACGCGAAAGTGGCCAATAACTAGCCGCGCTAGCTCGCCCTAAAAATAATTGAGTCGAGAAACGAGACACCGCTGTATGAACTCCGGGAACTCTGCTACTCTCATCGACGACTTTGCACCGCCTTCTTAAGTCTCCTGCGAGTTCAAAGAAAAGGGAATCGATGAAATTCATAACGACCATGATCTTGGCGACGGCTCTTTCCAGTTCTCTCGCCGCCCAACCCCTTGATGACCGCTATACCTACCGGATCGACGATACCAACCTCGTGGGGAGCTTGGGCCAAGAGGTAGAGCTCATTGCGTCTCTCGACTTTCCAACCGGAGACCCGGTCGAAGGCTGGTCGTTCAGTATCTGTCATGATCCCCAATCCGCAGATCCTATCGCCTTTGTCGTTCCTTCAGAGGTGCTCGAGGTCAATGCGGGCGTGCCGCCCGCGTTCCTGCAGGTCAATATCGTCAGTAATGCCGAAGCCGTCAGCCCGAATACACCCGGCGTTAATCAAGGTGTCTTCATCGACTTCAGCAACATGATTGTCCTCCCGGCTTCTGCCGACTTTCCCCTGCTGCAAGTCGAATACGAAGTGCTCAGCGATCAGCCCGGGCTGTTTCCGGTCGAGTTTTGCGACACTGTCCTCGGGGGGGCGATTCCAGTGGCGACGCTTATCGCGATTGGTGGGCAGAGTTTTACGACCAATTTGGAGAATGGTGAACTGGAGGTTCTCGAGCCTGCGAGCGCCGAGCTCTCGATCTCGTCCATACTGATGGCTCAACGAGGGGAGCGATTCACTTCAACCGTCGAATTGACTCAGAACGTTACGGTTCAGGGCGGCAGCGTTGGAGTTTCGCACGACGGGTCACAACTCGACCTACTCTCAATCGAATCGGGCAGCGCTCTCGACCCGCTCAACCTGGAACTGCTAGTTCTGGACGTGAATCCGAGCGGAGAGGCGGGAGGCACGGTGTTGTTCCTGACCGACTCGATGGACCCCGGACTGCCCGCGGGGGCCGACCAAGAACTCGCGCGTTTCGAATATGTGGTTTTGCCCGGCAACACTTCGGTGGGTGATAGCGTCGATCTCGTCTTTACTGATGCGCTACCCGCCCCGACCGGGTCCAGCAACCAGCCGCTTTTCTTGATTTCGGCAGATGGAGCCTTTGCGCCGAAGACCCTTACCAACGGACAAGTCCTGATCGAGGACGGCCCCTTCTTTTTGCGGGGCGACGGTAATCTGGATGGTCTCATCGACGTCGCCGACGCGGTGACGATTCTCGAGTTTATTTTCTTCGGGAATCCAGTGGGTTGCCAAGAGGCGTTAGAGATCAATGGCAACGTCAGTATAGCGGCCAGTGACGCAGTCGATCTCCTTGTCTATCTCTTTGCGGGCGGAACAGCCCCGCCCGCGCCGATACCCAGCAGCGGCAGTGCACCCACAACGGCTCCAAGCATCAGCTCCGAAAAGCTGTGCAAACCCTAAGGAAAGTGCGCTACTGCGTTTAGGCACGCTCCTGAAGGCGGAACAGGGTGAGGTTCACAGCAAAGAGTCTCTCTTTGAGCTCGGATTGTATCCGACACCATTTCGCCTTCAGCTCGGGATCCGAGGGTGCGACGAGTTGGGATAACGATTCGAGAAGCTGTACGATGTCCGCGAGCAATCCACTGATTTGTAGCTGATCAGAAATTTGGGTGTGATCTATTTCGAGTACTCGCTGAGCCGCCTGCAAAAGGACTTCGGCATTCGGTCCCCCCTCGCCCTTCGAAATAGTGACTCTGCGTGCCGCCGCCTCCTCGGACTCCTGAGTGCTAAGTGCCTGGGGAACTTCGAGCCGCTGTCTCACGAGCAATCGATACTCAGCATCGGCTCGCTTTGCGATGGCTTCGACCAGCTCTTCGCCAAGATCCAAATCCGAGAGGTGCCGTCTCAAAGTGCGATTCATCGCAATACGGCCGAGACTCTCGAGACTCTTCGAGTCGACGACTCGGACGCGGCGAACACCGTGGCCACGTAGCTCGCTCAGGCTGTGGAGCGTCGAGGATTTTCCAAGCTGACTCTCTAGGGGTGTACTCATCGATACCGTCCACTTCATAGGGTGACGGCTGTATCGCAGCAATGCCGGGGCCAGCTAAGCGGGGTACCATTTCACCTAGAGTTACGTCGATCTCCGGTCTCCAGGTAGCACGCCGGGAGAGTCGAGCGAAAAATATATGGACACGAATTGGATCGGCGCCCGTGACGAAATCCACGTGCTTCAAGGGTCGCGACCCAGTTTAAGCTTCCTTTAGAATGTAACTTAAGGGTCGCCCGTCGGTTTTCTTCTGCGTCGGCCAGCCGAGTTCTGACTCTAGCCAAGCCAAGACCATGTGATAGACTACGCGCCGCTCAGCACATGATTCGATCGGGGTGGGGTCGCTCGAAGGATCCTCTCCAAACCCGCATAGCGGCTCCGCTCGCCGGGGCGTGAGTGGGGCGGAGAAACTAGTACCTGAAGTAGAGTTCTCGGCCAGCCTGATCCCTCGACAAGCAAGCCTCAGAACCTCGAAATGGAGACGCTGCGGATGATTCGCACAGTCAATGCGTTCCTTATCGCGCTCTGTCTGACCTCGGCCAGCTTCGGACAGACTCTGGACGATCGCTACACCTTCGTCATCGACGACTCGGACTTGACCGGGAGTCTCGGTGACATCGTGGAGCTGACGGTTCTCCTCGATTTTCCAACCGGAGATACGCTCGAGGGTTGGTCGCTTGGAGTCTGCCATTCCACCATGGCCGCTAGTCCGCTCACAATCAGCGAGGGTCAGGCTGTTACAAATTTTAACGGTGGAAGCGGCGCCGATTTCTTGCAGCAAAACGTAGTCCCGAATGGGACCGAGCCCATAGGGACCGATCCGGGCATTAATCAGGGCCTAGTGATCAGCTTTACCGCGGCCGACAATCTACCTGCGGGAACCGGTTACGAACTCCTCACGGCGACTTATGAAATCGTCGGTGACATGCCGGGTGCTTTCTTCATCGAGTTTTGCGACACCACTCAAGGGGGAGCTTCACCCGTGGATACCGTGGTGGTCTTTGGAGCGAACAGCCTGGCTGCGAATGAGGAGAATGGTGCGATTACTGTGCTCCCGCCCCCGACCACAGCTCTCAAGATATCCCAAGAGCTGACGGCTCCAGTCAATGGCGAGTTGATCGCTCCCGTGCTTCTCGACACCGACGTCGAGCTGCTCGGAGCGAGCTTTGGAATCGCTCACGACGACACGCTCAATCTCGTTTCGATCGAGCCGAGCGGAATCTTGGCCGGCCTCGACCCGGAAATTTTTATCGTCGACACCGACCCGTTCGGGGCCACCGGCGGAACCGTAGGATTTGTGGTATCGATCACCGATCCGCTGGTCTTTATCGTGTCCGGCCTGGATCAGGAAATCGCGACATTCACCTATATGGGAACTGGATCCGCAACTCCGGGAGATACGACGACTCTCGCCTTTACGGACTCGCTACAGCCAGTCGAAAACGGCCCCGCGGTTCCAGTGCTCCTGAGTACCGGGCAATCTGGAATCGTTCCCGCGCTGCTCGAAGACGGGCAGGTGACCTTTGAAGACCCGGTGTCGACCGATCCGACCTTCTCTCGCGCCGACACGAACCTTGACGATCTGCTCAACATCGCTGACGCCATTACACTCCTCGAAGGTCTCTTTAGCGGGGGTGTGATCAATTGCGAGAAGGCCACCGATACCAACGACGACGGTCTCGCGAATGTAGCAGACGCCGTATACTTGCTCGAATTTCTCTTCGTCATGGGACCCGAGCCTCCCGCTCCCTTCATGACGTGCGCGATTGACCCGACCCCCGACGCTCTGACCTGCGATACGGTCTGTATTCCACAGTAGTCGGTAGATCGAGTGATTCTAATGGCCCCCGTTCCTCTTCCGGGACTGGGGCCTTTTTCGATGGGTGGCCCTTTCGATGAAAAGTGGTCAGCACAATATTGTTACTTCCCGAGACAAGAAGCCCGCTGACAGCTTCATACAATCCGATATGATCCTCGATCGTCGATGCGTCTTGTTGCCCAGCAATCGCTTCACGACTTCTCGCAACGCCGGTCATGAATAAAATGCGCGGGCTTACCAGTCCAGCCGACCACAACCAGAAGCAATCAAGACTCGATGGAACAAAAAGAGAAGATCCGAGCCTGGCTCATCCTGCGTCGCCGCGAGCTGACCCAAGAGATTGATCACAATCTCGCAGACCTGGGCGAGGGTCACCACCTCGCCGACCTAGAAGATCTGGCCTCAGACGTCAGCTCGGATCCAGCCGTTTTCGAGCAGTTCCGTTCAACGAGTGAGATCCTCGAAGAGATCGACGAGGCGCTCAGTCGGCTCGACGCGGGCACCTATTTTGATTGTCAGGAATGCCACGAGACGATCCCACCCGAGCGGCTCGAAGCCCTACCCTTTGCAACACTTTGTGTCCGCTGCAAACAGCTCAACGAGTCCGGATCCGGTTAAAACTCAGCCACTCCTCCTAGTGGGTGGCCAAAATTCGTATGAGGTCACAAGTTCATTGGCTACAGCACTTAAGAAGTGGAGCCTTGCGGGGCGGTCAAAATCCAGCCAGAACACGCTGACCCACCCAAGGGCACCAAGACCCTATAAGCTGCAACAAAACAATATCTTACGAGATAACACTCCACCTGGTACGCTCCCTGCATATAACGGGTGGGCTTTGAGAGCAGGGAACGCGGCCTTGCGAGGCTGCGTGCAATTGATAGGGATCCTGGTGTGGAGATCCTTATCCGCTTAGCGGGCCAGAAGGCGGGCTTTTGCCCGGCCTTCTCGGCCGGTAAGCGAAACGAGAGACCTTTACCCCTGTCTGCTTTACTTGCTTCATTTCTTTCCGCTGTGGGGCGACAATTCCCCGTTGTCGCCCCGCTGTCTATTGCCATCAAAAATATTAAAAAAATATCTTGTAAACCCCGCACGACGCTTAAGAATACGACGTCGTAAGCGAGAAGCAGATCCACTGGCCGCCCGTCAGTGTCGCAACCTACTCGCATACACTCTAAAATCGGGGCATCGCAGTGAGAGGTACGTGCAATGGAAACCGTCCACTGCGAACTAACTCCCGAGATAAATCACTGCGACGCGCAGATTTTTGAGACATTCTAGTGTCCTGTTCGAAAAGTTCGAGCAAGAATCGCCGGCCCTCGACCTCCCTGGCGTTGTTGCCGCTCCTCGAAGGAGTTACCAATCCGACTTGCGTCGCGGCGCCTAGCCAGGAAGGCCGAATGGCTCGCCGAGTTCTCACTCGAACTTTCCGAACAGGACACTAGACCTTCGAGAAATCATTTTTTCTCCTCGTTTGTACCCTCCATGTTCCCGGGAACATGGAGGGTTTTTTTCACGGCGGAAATCCAATGGCCAAGGCATAGGAGAAGTTGGTGAGGAGGGGCAGTAGTCCCGCCAAGAAGAGGCTTCCGACTCAGGGCGGAGAGATCTGGCTACGTCGCGCTGGGTGCCTGCGAAAAGGGCCTCCATGCATTCGCCTGCCTCAGCCGAATGATTTCTCGCAGGCGGGTTCACCAGGGGCGCTGGGCGAAGGAAGCTCGGCCTCCCGCGCGGAATGAGTTTTCGGGCGG
>CAYZYD010000124.1:0-8858 GCA_964482505.1 uncultured Planctomycetia bacterium
GTCGTCCAAGGACCGGTAAAACGAGTCGCACACAATGATGAAGAGTTAACAATAAAGACTCCCTCTGGCACTCTGACTGTCGAAAGTGACACACTCGCAATTAACCCACTCGACGATAAGGGATTTCAGAAGATTGACAAAGGTGATCGAGTCAGCGTAACGGGCTCCATCGACGAGGGCTTTTTTGGAAGCCGAGAACTCGAAGCGAGTTCTGTCATCACACTTAAGAAGGCGAAGCGATCGAAGGATGCTTCCAACGAAAGTTAACTTCATTAACAGCGTCGCCCTGAGATACTTGTCTCGCCGGCTCAATCAGATCAGAATGCTGTAAGAAAGTGCCAAGCGGAATTACTCCGGTTGGCACTCTTATCGTGAGGACTAGGCCGGCTAAAAGAGCCTCTAAAGAGTAATCCTGCCTAGACCAGCAAGAGTGCCCTCAGCCTGATCAAGTTCCAAGACGATGTCCAACATTAACCCGTAGATCGCCTCATAGATAAAGCTCCGACCTCGCCTACCTGACCAAAGTGACCTTACCAACTCCAAGGTCGGTACCACTTCGATCCGCTCGCCTGTTCTTCTTCCGCTTCCAGCTGCTGCTGCTCTGCGACCTCGGCTGGAGTTGGTTGGTATTCCACGGCCACATTGGCGACGACAGGTGAGAGGATCCAGGTCAGTGGGGACCAACCATACCAGTAGTTTTCGGAACCAGCTTGAACCACCCGAATGCCGTTGCCGCCCTTCTCCTCGATGTAGGAGGTGACGTCATTTACGAGCCCGTCGATCGCCAGATCTCCAAGGAACGGGATCAGAACCAGGAGATTGAGACCGACTTTTGTTGTCGATACGTAATAAACAGGATTGCCTGCAGGATCCTTTCGTTCATTCCAACTCCGAGCAGAAGAGTGGAAGACGCAGCCGGGGGCAATCAAGAGAAGCAGACCGAAACAGAAACACCGGACCGTAGCGTGCATGTGACGTCCTTCCAGACAAGTATGAGAACGGGTGAAGCCCCCGCTATAACCACGATCGTATGCACCGGCAACCCGATTTTGCCCAACGGTCCGCTGCGGAATGTGTCTGGAATTCAGATTGGCAACACGTGCGGCCCGGACGCTCGCGAGGGCCGCAACGATCCGAGTGCGTCGTATTGACGCTTGCAGCATATTTGCCCGGCCACTAATACACAGATTTAACCGGTCGCAATCTGGTGGTGTTGAGAGCCGTCACCGAATCCTATAGACAGGCGACCATTGAGTCGCGGTCCCTGAACGGGGCACCTTGAGACCCTGCTCCATCGTATTCTTCCGAGAGACTTGTTCGTTGGCGAAATAGAGCAACCTGGAAGCGGGGAGAATAGCCGCTTTCAGGTTGCTCGCCTTTAACAAGAAGGAATTTAGTGCACACCGCTAAACGGGTGCGCGTCCGCGCCGAGCACCGGGGCTGCCGGGACTCCGGAGAGACGATAGAGGCGCTTGGCTCCACCGCCGTGATCGCATACGGCGCAAAGAGTGCGATTCCGAGTGAGATAGAAGCGATAGGTCGGTACTTCGGGAGAACCGTTCTCGAGGCCCCGTTCCAGCCAGCTAATAACGGCTGTCTCGCTCCACTCTCTAAGCTCGTTGTGGATCGCGATCGAAAGCGAGGGGTCGCGCTCTTTGATCGCCTCCAGACCGTCGGAAGCTGGAAACGCGTCGAGGCCGAGCGCTTGACAACTCTGCCGTTCGAATTCGCTGCTATCCGCGAGTGCGTCACCAGCTGAATTGAAATCGAACTGTCCGAGGAGCTGAGCGGGGTGCCCCGTAAAGATGCTCAGATGACGGGCGAAACTCGCGGGGTCAGGCTGAAGTTCGATCGAATTGAGTTCGTCGATGGGACCCGCCTCAAAGAGTGTCTTCTTGCCGGAACGTCCGTTCTGGAAGAAATAAACTTCCGAAAGGAGATTGGCTTTGAAGTTTGAGACATCGACTTCGTAGCCAACCAGCGCCTCGCGCAAGATCGGGAGTAAACAAGCTCCCTTGCAGACGGCAGCCTTAGCGTTCTGCGGATCGAAATCGATTTTGTTCGGTGGAAGACCGAGGCCCCCCTCCGATTTTGGGCGCATAAAGAGGTGCTTGACAAGCGGGATCCAACTCGACTGTCCGCTCAGCACGATTCGGTCGACCCGATGGTCGGCGATGAGGCGTTTCGCCCGCGTGACCGCTTCTTCGAGATAAGTTTCGACCCAGTCGTAGATCTCACCAACCGAGACCGGAACCCGCGCGTCGGGGGCCGAAGGGATTTTGCCACGTTCTGCCAGCTCGGGCGGTAGTTGACTCATAAGTAGCCCCCCGGTGAGACCGCGCTCTGAGAGTTCGCTGAACCTGACTTCCTCGGCCTCGCGGCTCGCCTTCCGGAAGAGTTCGCACTTGAGAGCTTCCGCCTGGTCCCACAGCCAAGTAAACATCTTTTTAGCCGACGGCGATAGCGGCTCTTCTGGGCTAGTCCAGAACCGCGTCGGCACGAGCACGTCGATCGCATCTTCGAGTTCTGCGCGTAGTCGCTCGGCGCCAATCTCGCGCTCAATCTCTTCCCAGCAGTCAGAAAGCAGCCGTCGAGCCGCCTGCTCTTTGTCCTCTTGACGGACGGGGCTGAAGAAGGTCGATTCGCCTGGTAGCATGAAAAGACCACCACTGTCAAAACTGACGGGAGATTCTTCACTGTCACTTTCGGTCTTGCCGTGAAGGCGATCATAATCGGTAAGAGCGAGAGCCAGTCGGCGCTTGAGGATTCGGAAAACGGCAAGGGTGACTTCGTCGCCGCCAAATTCGATCGAGTCCGACCCGAGTAGCGAGATCTTAAGACGCGTTGTGTCGCCAAAAAAGATAAGGTCGACCTGGATAAAGGCGAGGTCCGTAGTTCCTCCACCAAAATCGAACGAGAGCAGGTGCAGCGTGTATTTCTCCCCATCCCGACCGCTCTCGCGAATTCGTTCGACCGAATGCGAGAGATCTTGGAGAAGCCGTTTACGAGAGTCTTCAGTGGAGATCCAGCGATAGACATGGAAGAGCCCCGCCGCGCTCGCTTCGTCGAGCGAAAGATCGAGATCCTCCTCCTGGTAACCGAGCTTTCGAAAGATACTCTTCCAATGATAAAGCTGTCGGTGGTCCCAGGTTGGCGGAAAGGTGACAGTCAGGCGGCGGAGACGAGCCCGGACGTCGTCGTTCTGCTGAGTGCGTTCGCGAATCGCGCGCGCAAGCATATAAAGAACATCGGTCGGTTCGACGGCGCCTCCCGCGCCGAGTTGGTCGGCCGCAAGCACGGCAGGCCCTCCGATGAGCCGCTTGATGCCGAGCTGAAGTGAACGGGGATCGAAGCGATCGTCGAGCTGGTAGTCGGCAAGCGCGTCACGACCAACGCTCGCCGACCCTTCAGCCAGCTTACGGAACCGCGCGAGATCCTTGATAAAGATCGCTGAAGGAATTTCGATGTGTTCACGATCGAGTCGTGGACTCCAGGGCTCTCCCCTCAGTGCATCTCGCTCGAGGTGATAGAGCGCTAGCATTGAATTCGAAGTACCGAGATCAATCGCCGTGTAACCGACAAAGTCGTCGAGATCGTCGATCTTTTCAAAGCTAATCTCGAGCCACTTCTCTTCGCTCGCCTGCTCGTCTTCGAAGTAGATTCGCCCACGAAAGCGATCGTAGGGAAAGTTCGAAGAGTCTGTATTGAGCACAACGTCAATACGAGATTGCCCCGGCGCGAGTACTAGGGTTCCAGGCTCCACCTCGATCGAAGTATCGGTTGGCGCGAGTCGGATCCAGCTGTGCTCTTGGAAGCCATACCGAACCCGGATCTCCCGCTTCGACTCGGAACTGTTTTGAAAGAAGCAGGTCCTGCGAATCGCCCCTGTGCGTCGACAGACGCGGCCGAAAGCGAGAAGCGGGGCTCGAATGTCGAGCTCACCCGTCTTCATAGTCCCACCCCAATCCGGTGCAGCCGGTTCTCAAGCTCCGATCGTCGTTTTACGAGGTCGTCAAGCTCCTGACACATGCGGATTGTGCGGTACTGATCCTGGGAGCCGTTGGTAATCTCCTTGGGGACTACAACTTTTTCAGCAGCGTTATGGCCGGTGATGACGCTCTCGGCCGAGCTGAGATGGTTCGCAAATTCCTGCTCGAGGTCCTCTGAATCGAGGAAAAGCGACAGCCATAGATTCTCGAGGATCGCTCCGTAGATATTCTCGTAGATCCAGGCCGGATAGAAATCGGCAAAGACCTCTACGAGAAGGTCTTTGAGATCGGCCAGAGGTACGGTTCGTTCTAGCCGCTTGAGTTCACGTCCGCGCGGCATATAGAAGAATCCATTTCGGATGATGCACTTCATGCTATGCAGTGCGGTCTCTTCGAACCTTTCCAGGATCATCTCGAGTCGCCGCAGCGTGTCTGAAGAACCGGCAAATAGATTCTTCAGGTGTGAATTGAGATCTCCAACACTCAGGTGCTGACGAAAGACTTCCATCACTCGGCCGTGCACGGTGGTTGTAATGTGCTCTTGCAGTGACTTTCGCAAGTTCTCGGAGGCCTCGTCGGCGATGCGTTGCAGATCGAATTCGAGCACGGGATCGTCCCGCAGGGGAGCCGAGAGGATCGGCTGGTCGAAGTACTTGCGAATAATCTCGATGATCTCGTTATGGATACGCTCGAGCATTAACTTGAGGTCTTCACGCAAGCTACCACGCCCCTTATTGCCGCGTAGATATTCATACCGAAATCGGTAAAGCGAACTCTTGTGCAGCTTAACCACGTGGCGGAAGTAATCTAAGACTGATTTGCGAAGGAGGTCGGAGGCATCGAGTCGCAAGCTCTCCTCGTAAGTTGGCTCGGCGGCGCCGATGATGCCGTTCAGAGTCGATTGGTAATTGTGAATGATCTCTTCGAGTTTGGTCGGGTAGGCGTCGGTAATCAAGAAGTCGAAGAGCTGGTTGCGCAAGTAGCCAACGCCACCCGGGTCCTGGGCGTCGGCGAGGTGGTCGATCCACTCATCGAGCCCTGGATAGTTTCCCCGGATTGACTCGAACTGCTTCGCAAGCTGGTGACAGTTGTCGACCGCTTGCTTCTGATTCTCACGAAAGCTCTTCGCCATGTGCCCCGAGGTGAGGAAGAAGCGCTCTTTTGGGAAGTCGTGCCCAACCGTATCTCGAGAGAAGTAATCCACCGCTCTCACGAGCTCCTCAGGCTCAGCCCCAAATTGATCGATCTTGTTGAAAGCGAAGAAGATCTTGTCGGCGAAATTACTCGAGAGCCGTTTAAAGTTTGAGAGTACGTCTTCGTCGGCCTGATTACCGGGCTGAAACGCGGTTACCAGAATGCAGTCCGCCATATTGCAGTAATGTTGAATCGCCCGTCGGTGGTAGTCTTCTCGACAATTGAGTCCGGGGAGATCGAGGAGAACAATGTTGTTTTCCAGGAGCGGAGACGGAACCCAGATCGTGACGTCGCGAATCAAGGCGAGCCACTCGCGAGTGACCCAGCGATCCATGTCACCGCCCGCCTGCTGATAGAGTTGCTCTTCCGAGGGAGTGGGACGAAAATACTTGTAGCCACTCGCGGTGCTGTCGTCAGAAAGAATCCCCCCACCCGCAATGTAGGGTTCGCGCTGAGCAAATGGAACTGGCCGGGCAGTGATCTCGTCGAACCGACGCAGAACGCGGGCAAAGCGCTGGAGACTCTCTTGTGCTTTAGAGCCATCCACAAACTGCTCGGGCGATTCAAGCGCTTCGAAGACGTGTTCCTGACTCGTAAAGGGTTTTTTGAATGGGGTCCCGACGCTTACGGGAACGCGCTCAAAAGCCTCCTCGAGAGAGACGTACCGAACTTCGCAGCGCGGCTCCTGCCCGTACCTGAGTACGGTGCAGACAGCCGTCAGGGGAATCACGCTCGAAGGTAACAGGCTCGGTCGATCGAGAAGGAGATTGAGCAGCGTCGACTTCCCGCTCGAAAACGCCCCGGTCATCGCGACCAGGAACTCGAAATTGCGCGTGATATCAATCGAACGATTAAGCGCGTGGTTCGGATCAGACGTATCGTAGCGATAGGTCTGGCCGCGCTCTTTGAACCCGCCCCGTCGAACGAGATCCTGAAAGCGAATCGAAGCTTCGCGTAGATCGATACCGAAGGTGTGCAGGTCTCGGTAGAGCTCTTCGAGGTCCCGGCCCTGTGCTTTCTCTAAAGTAGCAGTCGTGATCATGCTAGTTTCCATTCACTTCCGAGCCGTGGGTGGACTCGTATCTCCGTTGTTACTTCCGCTACCTCGAAAGTCGTTCCGTCTGTTCGAAGTCGCCGATGAGCTCAGCGCCGCGACTGGTGTACTTCGTGTAGAACGTGTGCATCTTTGTCTCGGAACGTTGACGGCTGACAAATGGAAGGCCGACTTCAACCGGTCTCTTCCAAACTCGCTCGCCCCCTTCAAAGCGGATAAATTCGCAAGGAATCCACTTTGAACCCGAACCCAATGCCTGGACCAATTCCTGTTCGCTCGCTCCCGCCTCGAGAGAATTGGCAAGGCTCGAGTCGAGCGGAAGAACGTCGACTACGGTGATATCGGCCGGGGTACGAATCTCGCTGACCAGGCTCGTGTTGTAGTTCCCGTATCCAAACAGAAAAACTGAGTCCCGTAGGGTTTGGTACTGACTGATTTGGCCCTTCGGATACTTCATTTTGAGCATAAATGCGCCGACGTCGCCCTGATAATTGTCGACGCGGTAGACGACGACCTTCGCGAGGTTCAGGTTCCAGTTGAAGGAAATGTCGCCTTGCCGAGCAAACTGCGGTTCCTGATTCGGATCCATGATCTCGATATCGCGAATTGCTACGGGGATACGTCCCTCTCCCCCCCCGATCTCCTCATACGAAATTGAGTAGCGGCCTTGGATATCGCGCTCCATAGTCGCATTGATCTCGTCCGCGTGACGCACTTGTGCCGCTCCCGCCGACGAAGTCTTTACGATTTCGGTGTTGTTTCGAGGGACGACTTGCGAACCGATTCGGAAATCGTGGGTGGGGGTCTGAAGCTTGTAGGTGAGGTTTGAGATCTTGATCGGAATCTCTTCCGCGGCGAGGTATTGCTGCACTAGCATGCCTCGAATCTTGTCGACTTCTCGGTCATCGCTCTCGCGCTGGACCCTAAAGTTTCCCGCCCCTGTCACTCCGTGACGCAGACTCTCCATCAACCACTCGCGAAAGGCTGACTCGTCGAAGGTAACTTCGGCCGCGGCAAAACCGACTTTAAAGCTATCGATTTCGGTCAGGTCGATGACGGTTCCCGAAGACCGGGCGGCGTCCCTCAGGGCCTGAATCTTTGCCTGGAGTTCGGCAACGTCGGCCTGCAGGTCAGCATTTTCTTTTTGGAGCTGTTCGAGTTGGCAGCCGGATAAACCAAAAGGCAAAGCCAACACCAAAGCGATGAAAAGAGTGCGGTTCATTTAGAAACTTTCCGTCGGGTTGGAGAGACGACTCTTGAGTTCCTCGGCGGTTTCTTTGAAAGGTCCAGGCAAATTTGCGGTGGAGAGTTTTTCGAGTTTCTGGACTTGTGCTTCCCGAAGGCCAGCCGGCAACACAGAGATCTGAGACGAATCGAGTAGACCGACTTCGCCGAGGGAGAGGTAGTAGTCCCGGATTGCCGCGAGATCTTCTGTGGGGAGCGTGCGCAACTTCTCGCGGTGGTCAAAGGCCTTCTTCCCACCCTCCTGTTGAGGCCAACTTACAAGCTGAGCATTACGAAGGAGGAAGAGGAGCGCGAAGTGGGCAAATGGATCGTCTATTTCGGTCGCTTGTTCGAGATTGCGCAATCCCTGGTGCAAGGCCACACTCTGCTCACGCTCGCTCGGGGGCAGGTAGACGTCGAAGTCGTAGCGTTCGGTTAAAAGGTTGAAGTTCGGCCCTTGAAGTACTCTCTGCCAATATCCGTAAACGGTTACGAAATCGCCGAACCAACCGATCCCTGCCGGTAGCTTGGGTTCTTCGGCTTGGATTCCTTGAACCGCGTTGGCGTACTGTGCGGCCAAAGCACCCCAACCCTCGGTTGAGCTTTCAGCCACGGGCCGCAGAATCTCGAGCGCCTGAGACTTTTGACCAAGGTACCAGAGGGTGAGGTGTCCCCGCCAAACCTCAGCGAGTTGCCGATCCGCGGAATCGAGTAGATTCCATTCGCTCGCGTCTTGTCGGATGGCGGTCAGTTCAGTGAGCGCAGTCTGGGGATCGCCGAGGTTGATCCGCCGTATCGCGAGTTCGAGTTTGGCTTGGGCCCGAGCTTGAAAAACCGGATCAAACGCCGAGTACTCATAGCCTTGGCACGCTTCACGTTTCTTAGTGATAGCGCGATCAAAGGCCTCGACCGCGAGCTCAGGGTCGGCCGACGTCATTCCGAGCACGAACTCGAGATCCCACGGGATCAGCTCCTCGTAGACGATCGAAGGCGCTTCTCCTTGGGTAAAACCGAGTCGAATGGCGGCCGCGTAGTAGATCGAATCGAGCTCTTCGGTCTCAAACACTAGAGAGACACCATCCTGAGCTTCGATATAGGTTTGAATCAAGGCCCGCCGAAATTTCGCCTTGGGGCTCTCGATAATCGTGTAGAAGCTGCGAGCCTCTGAAAAGTACCCACGATTGAAGAGTAAGTCAGCCGCCGCAACGATCGTCTCTAGCTGGGGTCGCTCGCTGCGCAGACACTCGACCAAGCGCAGCGCGTCTCCCCCATTCTCTGCGATCTCTTCCAGGAGGTCGGAGCAGTCGTCGAACACTTCGAGGCGAATCTCTTCGGTGGCGGGACGAAACCGGTAACTTCCGGAGTCGAGTTCGATATCGTCGAGGCGAATCTTCTCG
>CAYZYD010000125.1:0-8856 GCA_964482505.1 uncultured Planctomycetia bacterium
CGAGTGGGCACAGCGCTGGCGGCGCGACGGCGCGCCGCGCCTCTACGGTTATCTGAGCGCGGAGGTATTGAGCCGACTCAAGGAAACCCACCCCGAACGCGTTCGCGAGCATCTCGAGCAAGCGGATCGAGTGCTCGCGCACCGCTTCCAGCTGCTCGGGAGCGAGCCCTACGAGCCGCGCCGACCCGGCCTCGAGTTACCGGGAAGGGTCGCCGATTACGAGCGAATTGATTTCACCTTCGACCCGACCACGGGAGAGCGGTTTCCAAACGACATCCCGCACGGCGATTGGGAGCTCTATTCGATGCGACCCGGGAACGCCGATATCAAACTGCCCTGGGAGCTCGCCCGGCTTCAACACCTCCCCCTCCTCGGTCAAGCCTATCTGCTCTCTTCAGAGGAGCGCTACCTCGCGGAGATTTTGAATCAGATCCTCGACTTCGCCGACGCGAGTCCGACCGGGCTCGGAATTCACTGGACCTGCACCATGGATGTTGCGATCCGGGCCACGAACATAGCGATCGCTCTATCGATGGTAAGGGATGGTCTCGGGGCGGGTTCTGGGAGTCGCTGGGAGACGGCTAAAGAGCGAGCCGACGAGTCACTGTTTGAGCACGGCCATTTCATCCGGGAGAACCTCGAGAACCACTACGAGGTGACGAGCAACCACTACCTGAGTAACGTCGTCGGCCTACAGGTGCTCGGGCACTACTTTTGGCCGCTCGACCGGGGCCGCGAATGGGTCGAATTCGCTGAGAATTCGATCCGCGAAGAGATCGAGAAGCAGATCCAGTCTGACGGCTCTGATTTTGAATCGGCCGTGCCCTACCACCGGCTAGTCACCGAACTCTTCTTAGCCGCAGCCGTGCTCGCGGCCCGTAATCAGCGCCGGTTCGGATCCGAATACGACGAGCGGTTGGGGCGGGCGATCGAGTTTTGTGCCGGTGTGCTTCGGCCAGACGGGAAGCTTCCCCAAATCGGTGACGCCGACGATGGCCGCTTTCACATCTTCAGTGATTACGCAGACTGGGACCCGCAGAACGGCCTCACCTTGATCGCCCCAGCCCTGAGTTACCTCAGCAGATTGGCGGAGCGGAACGAAGCGACGCCGGGGCTCGCCCGCGCCCTCCGCATCGATCCCGAACTCCTCGCGCGGGAAAACTGGGAGTGTTTCTGGTGGGGGCTCGAACCCACTCGCGGTGAGATTACCCGCGGTGAAGCCTATGAGGCGAGTTTCGACGATGTCGGTATCTGGATCAGTAAAGACGACGACAACTACCTCGCAATCACCCATGGCGCCGTCGGTACCCAGGGGTTTGGCAACCACAAGCACAATGAGCTGTTGAGCTTTGAGCTTTTGGTTCGGGGAGAGCCGCTCGTCGTCGACCCGGGCAGCTACGTCTACACGCGCGATTTTGACGAACGCAACCGGTTTCGCGGTACGGCCATGCACAACACCGTCGTAGTCGACGGTGAAGAGCAGAATGAGATCAATCCAGAGTGGCTCTTCCGGATGTTCGAGAAGGCGCACCCGGAGACCCTCGAAGTAACTCGCGGCGACTCGAGCTACGGCTGGATCGGACGTCACTCAGGCTATACCCGCTTCGCCAACCCGGTGGTGCACACGCGCGCGTTTGAGTGGTTGCGGGAATCGGGGGCGCTCTTCTGGCTCGATGTCGTGAGCGCCGCCGCACCGAGTTCGCGCCATGAGCTTGCGTGGCATCTCCACTTCGCCCCCGGGGTCAACGCGGAGCTTGTCGCGCCCGGTCGCTGCCATCTTAAGCGGGACCATCTCAAGCGGGGCCATCTCGAGCGGGGCCACCTCACCTACGAGCTCAGCTTCCCCGCCGCACTCAAGGGCGAAGTCAAGGATTCCCACTATTCACCTTCGTACGGCGTCAAGGTACCTTGCTGCGCGCTCGACCTCATCGATTCGGCTGAATTCTCGGGGGATCGGGACTACTTCTTCACCCTGACCCCGACCGACCTCGATAAGTCTCGGGCCTCGGCTACTGATATCGAAGCGCGACTCAAAGCGCGCTATCTCAAGTACCCAGTCGCGATCTAGAGCGAAAGCAACCGATACTATGTGCGGAATCGTCGGCGTCTTCCATCCCGAAGGTCGAACCAGTTCGGTCGAGACCCTCGCGCACATGCGCGACGCCATGCGACACCGCGGTCCCGACGACGAAGGACTTTGGTCGGAGCGCGAGGGGCGCTGCCGCCTCGGACACCGCCGCCTCTCGATCATCGACCTCTCAGAAGCCGCCAATCAACCGATGCTCGACGCCAGCGGGCAAGTGGCCCTCGCTTACAACGGAGAGATCTACAACCACGCCGAGCTCCGCCGCGAGTTGATCGAGCGCGGACACCGCGATTGGAAGACGGACCACTCAGACACCGAGGTGCTGTTGCGAGCCTATCTCGAGTGGGGGCTCGACCTCTTAGATCGCGTCAACGGAATGTTCGCCTTTGCGATCTACGACGCACGAAATCCCGAGAAGCCCAAGCTGCATTTGGTTCGAGACCCGATCGGAATCAAGCCGCTCGTCTTTAGCCAGACGATTCGTGGAGAGTGGATCTGGGCCTCTGAGATTCGCGCCCTAGTTCGCCACCCCGATCTCAAGGCGGAACTTGAGCCCGTTGCTCTCTGGCATTATCTCACCTTTATCGTGAGCCCCGCCCCCCTCACGATGTTTAAGAATGTCTTCAAAGTACCGCCAGCCACGGTCATTACAATCGACCATCGCGGCGAGGCGACCGCGCATTCTTATTGGGACGCTCGGCCGGACCGAGTGGCCTCTCCCGCGGACCTCTCAGAAACTGAAGCGACTGAAGAGCTCGCCCGCGTCTTGCGCACCTCGATCGAACGCCGCATGGTTTCAGACGTCCCGTTTGGGGTCCTGCTTTCGGGTGGGGTCGATTCGAGCCTTAACGTCGCGCTGATGTCAGAACTGATGGATCGGCCCGTATCGACCTTTACGATCGGCTACGAAGGCGAAGAAGATTCCAACGAGTTCCAGTACGCGCGACAGGTGAGCAAACTCTACGGAACCGACCACCGCGAGACCCTCATCTCTCGGGAGAGTGTCGAGGCATTCCTGCCCGAACTCGTCGCGTACCAGGACGAACCGATCGCCGACAACGTCTGTATCCCGCTCTTCTTTCTGGCGAAGCTGGTCAAAGAGTCGAACTGTACGGTGGTCCAAGTTGGGGAAGGAGCCGACGAAAACTGGCTCGGCTACTGGTGGTGTGATCACTACCGCGACAAGTTCGAAAACGTCTACGAGCCGGCGCGACGCAAACGACGGAGTTGGCGAGGCCTGCGCGACCGCTTTCTCGCTCCCGTGAGCGATACTTCGTTTGAGGATCAAGAGATCCGCGCGCGGGCGACCAAGGGACAAGCACTCTTCTGGGGAGGGGCGACCTGTTGGTGGGGAAGTCTGCGCGAATCACTGACCCCACAACTCGAACCGTACCGAAGTCAGGTGCGCTGCCCGGTTCGCAATTTGTTGCCAGCTTCGTTTGAAAGGCTCGATAGCCACGAAGTCGTCAAACACTACCGATCGCGGCTCAAGAGTCTGCGCGAGCCGAGCATCCTCGCAGAGATTCCCTATCTCGAACTCAAGCTCCGGTTGCCAGAACATCTGCTGATGCGCGTCGACAAGATGACGATGGCGCATTCGATCGAAGCCCGGGTCCCCTTTCTCGATCGCGATGTCGTCGAGTACGCGATGCGGGTCCCCAGCGAGTACAAGCTCGAAGACGGAGTGGGAAAGAAGATCCTCAAGCAGTTCGCGGCCACCAAACTTCCGCACGAACTCGTCTACCGGCGCAAGCAGGGGTTCGGAGCTCCGATGGAGTCTTGGTTCCAGAATGAGGCCTTCCGAAAGAAGTGCCGAGCCGCTCTCGATCGCTCGCCCCTGCTCCGCGAGGGGTATATCGGGTCCGCCAAGGTCGACGAACTCTTGAGCGGGTATGAGAAAGGAGTGGGCGGCTACAGCTTTCATCTCTGGACGGTAATGAACGCGGTTCTCTGGTGCGAATACTGGGTGCTCGGCCGCGAGGATTGCTTTTAGTGGACCGGACCCCGGCCCTCCTTCACGCACGCTCGGCCCACCTCGAGTTTCTCAGAGCGGGACGCGAGTAACCCGTGTGCGGCATTGTCGGCGCCTTCGACCTATCCACAGAATCGACCCCTGAGAGCTTCACGATCCGGCGACGTCGCGAAGAGAGGGTGGCGGCGATGCGGGATCTTCTCGAACACCGGGGCCCCGACGCCGCCGGACTCTGGTCCGCCCCTGGGATCACCCTCGGCCATCGCCGACTCTCGATTATTGACCTCTCCGAGCAGGCAAACCAGCCGCTCCGGAGCCATTCCGGGAGAAGTGCTCTCGTCTTTAATGGTGAGATCTACAACTTCGCCGAGCTCCGGGACCAACTCGACCGAGAGAGCGCACGCGACTGGAGATCGAACTCGGATAGTGAAGTGCTGCTCGAAGCGCTTGAGGCGTGGGGGCCCGGTGCGCTCGACCAACTCGTCGGGATGTTCGCCTTCGCCACTTACGAGAAGTCCGCTCGCCGACTCACCCTCGTTCGCGATCGGATCGGGGTCAAGCCGCTCTACTACGCGGTCCTCGACCAGACGCTGCTCTTCGCGTCGGAGATCAAGGCCCTTCGAGCTTGGCCCGAGTTTCGAGCCGAGCTCGATGAAGAGGCCTTCTTTCACTACCTCTCATTCCTGACGACGCCCGCTCCCTCGACGCTCTTTCGTGGAGTTCAGAAACTTCCGGCAGGCTGTCGACTCATCGTCGAACCGGGCCGTACTCCGCACTTGTCGCGCTACTATGATCTCTGGAGTCGGGTCATACCTCGGACGGGAAGTCGGAGCGAGCTCGAAGAGGAACTGCGCGAGCGACTGCGGATCGCCGTCGAGGATCGCCAGATTTCCGATCGTCCCGTCGGGGTCTTTCTGTCGGGAGGGATCGATTCGACCACCAACGCGGTGCTCTTCGGCCGATCGAGCTCGACCCCGGTGCGCACGTTTTCGGTGGGCTACGATCGCGACTATCCGAGCTACGAAAACGAGCTCGATATCGCCCGCAAGACGGCAGAATACCTCGGCACCGATCACTCGGAGTACCGCATCTCTGAAGCCGAGGCGCGCCGCTGGCTCGAGACGCTCGCTTGGCAACAGGACGAGCCTATCGCCGACCCCGTCTGCATTCCGGTCTACTTTCTCGCTAAACTCACGCGCGACCATGGTGTGCCAGTCGCACAAGTCGGGGAGGGCGCGGACGAACTATTCTGCGGCTATCCCTATTGGCGAACCTCACTCCGGCTCGAATCGTGGAGTCGACGTATCCGGCCCCAATTACTCAAACGGCTCGGTCTCGTCGGGCTGCGCGCCGCGGGCAAGGTCGACTCGCTCTATTACGAGCTACTCAGGCGCTCAAGCCAGGGGCTTCCGATCTTTTGGAGCGGTGCCGAAGGGTTTGGCCATGAAAGTAAGTGGCGACTCATCAGTCCGCGGCTCAAGCGAGCATTTCGCGGCGCCACAAGCTGGGACGCGCTCGCCCCGCTCTACCGCGACTTCCGCGAAAAGGCGTGGGATCCGCATCCCTTTCATTGGATGAGTACGGTCGACCTCTCGCTTCGCTTACCCGAATTACTTCTGATGCGCGTCGACAAGATGGCGATGGCCGTCTCTCTCGAAGCGCGAGTTCCGTTTCTCGACCACCGTCTCGTCGAGTTTGCGCTTGGAGTATCGGCCCAAGAAAAACTCCGGGATGGTCGACTCAAAGGGCTGCTCGTCGATGCGATGCGAACTACGCTCCCTCCCTTTACGATCGAGCGCCCCAAACGCGGCTTTGGGGTGCCGCTCGGCGACTGGCTCTTTTCGAGTCTCGGTCGAGACATCGAGCGCGAAGTTCATGACTTTGCGACAGCGACCGATCTCTTCGATCGACCCGCCCTCGAACGAATTCTCAAGAGTCGCAAGTCCTCGCTCAAGTGGATCCTCTACAATGCGGCGCTCTGGTACCAAACTTGGAAGACGAGCTGACCCCACTCACTTAGCCCAGCGCCCCCGGCGAAATCTCGAAGTATGACCAATACGACTTCGATTCGCCGGGGGCACTGGTCTCTGGCGGGCACTGTGCTCTGGGGGACACTTGTCTCGAAATCTCGACCTCCCGCATCGAAAGCAGTTTTTCGGGCGGGCTGTTAGCGAAACGCCACGACCATGCCTCAAGCGAACCCAGCCCCCGAGCCCTCCTTTGGGCGTGCGCGCGGTCTCGTCCAGAAGTTAATCCAGACTGGCGAGTCGGTGAGCTGTCGAATCGGTGAAGCGGGTCGGCTCCGAATCGAACGACCGAGTCCGCTGCTGATGGTAGTGCGATCGCAAGCGGGTGAATTCGATCCCAATCTGCTCACGCTTCTCAAAGGGTCGAATACCCTTCTCGTCGCCCCCGACTCTGAATCGACCCACTGGCTACTCCGCGAGCTCTCGTCGCTGTTTCGGAAGAGTTTTGGGGCGAGCCTCTTCCTAGAAATCTGGGCGGGGGTAGCGGGAAGCGAATGTCTCCAGATCTATTCGCCCAAAGACCCCGAGCTGTTACCTCTCACGACCGATCTCCAAAATGACTGGGTCGGTCTTAGAATCTCGGGCCAACCGGTTCGAGTTCGCGTTTCGCGCGTCGAGGCACCGTCCCCTCCCGGTTTAACCCCACTCCTCGACGGCGGCGACGCGCGAGAGTTTGTTTACGGGCTCGAGATGCCACCGATCTACCATTCGGAGAGCGGCGAACTCTACCCGCTGGTACTGCGGGAGCTCAGGCGTGAGATCACTCCGAGATTACGCCGGTTCGGCTTCGTCTTTCTCAATCGTTGGACCAGTGAGCGACCCGAGTCGTACCAGGTGCTTGGCTCAAGACGCATCGAGCGCGCGGCCCAGCGAGTCGCCGCCGAGCTCGACCGCGTGGCGTCGCGCTTTGACTTTCTCCTCTTCTGCACTCCGACCAACACGGCCGAAGCGTGGGAGGCTTTCCAAGCGAGCGACTATCAAGAGATCCCGCGACTCCAGTATCGACCCTTCCCCGCCGATCCCGTGCTCCTCAAACGCGAACTCTACGCAGCCCCGGTGGAGCGCGTCGACGATCCCGCCCTCTACCAGCTCTTTCGAGAGAAACAGGATGAGCTCGATCGCCAAATCACTTTGATGGTCGACCTCAACACTTCGCGCTTTCGACCCGGGAGCGTGCAACTCTACGGAGATATCGAAGACGGCCTTCTGAGTATGTGCCGTGAGCTCCTCGAGGTGCTTCCACCCCCAGAGCCCGAGACCCTCGAGGAGGGAGTGCTTCCGGTCCAAGAGTTCGCAGCGCGCGCTCAAGCAGAAATCGATTATCTCAAATCGCAGTGGGAGGGGGTGACAGCGCGAGTCGAAGTGAGGCCCGATATCACGGGGCTCATGGTCTCGCGCGGATCGCTCCTCATCGGAGCGGACGCCGCGATTCCTCCATGGCGAGCGGAGGCGCTGATTCAACACGAGGTGGGCACGCACGTGCTCACCTATTTCAACGGCAAAGCGCAGCCCTTTCGCCAACTCTGTTCGGGCCTCGCAGGCTACGACCCGCTGCAGGAGGGCATCGCCGTCCTGGCCGAAGCACTCGTCGGCGGTCTCGATATCCAACGTCGTCGCCTACTCGCAGGGCGCGTCGTCGCCGTGCGCCATCTCATCGACGGAGCGACCTTTGTCGAGACCTTTCGCGAGCTTCACGACGGCCACGGGTTCACCGCCCGAGTCGCCTTCATTATCACTTTGCGCGTCTATCGCGGCGGCGGCCTCGCCAAAGACGCCGTCTACGTGCGCGGCGTCATGCAACTCCTCGACTACCTGCGCGAGGGCGGCGAAATCGAACCACTCCTGGTCGGCAAGATCGCTCCGCAACACATCCCCATCGTCGACGAACTCAGAGCTCGCGAGATCCTCAAGCCCCCCCCCCTGAGGCCACGCTTCCTCGACCTACCGGGTGCCCAAACCAAGCTCGAGCGAATCCGTTCGGGCCTCACGCTGGTCCAGATGCTCGCCGATCGCCATCTGGGAAGAGAGGCCGAGCCCGACCCACGGTAATCGCAAGCCTCGCGCCCGCCCGATCGGAGTCGATACCCCAACCTTCAAACCACACTCACCGGATTGAGTACTCTTGGAGACAGACCCCCAAAGAAGAGCCGGGAAGTTGCCTTCCCGGGTCTTGAGAGAGATCCTACGACGAAAATCAGCTGTCCGAAAGGGCGTCGGAGGAAGTTCTCCTACGGACAACCGTCAAAGACTGGACAGTTGAGCGAAGTCGACGTGTCCAGTTCGCAGGCAGCAAACGGGGCGGCAGGTTCAGGCCCCCCGTTAAACAGGTGGTTCAAGAAGTAGACGGGATCCGCAACGTTAAGCGTGCCGTCGAGGTTGCCGTCACCGGCCGCGGGGCAGTCGAGGACCTGCGGCTCCTCAAAGAGGTGGTTGAGGAGAAAGACCCCGTCACCGATGTTGTAAGTACCATCGTTATTGACGTCACCGCGAAGGAAGGGGACCGAGCCTCCGCTGATCGGAGTCGTTACGGTGAAGCTGACAAGCCCGTCGATCAAATCGGGAAATGACGAATCGCTGTTGAGCGTAACGACCGTATTGACGACCGGGGGGTTGCCGAGGGTATCGTTCCACTCGAGAGCCACAACTCCGTCGTCGAGCATCGCGCCCGCCATGGTTTGAAAGTCGTAGCTGACCAGGCTGTCGCCGGTATCGTCAATTGCGATCGATTGCTCCCCGAGGAAGTTGTAGACGCAACCGAGATTGACTCCGTC
>CAYZYD010000126.1:0-8779 GCA_964482505.1 uncultured Planctomycetia bacterium
CGAGCGTCGTGGGCGCCGCCCTCGTCGACTCTGACTTTTCGGCCGGGCCTCTAGCAGCCCGCCCGAAAACTCATTCCGCGCGGGAGGCCGAGCTTCCTTCGCCCAGCGCCCCCGGCGAACCTCGACGTATGGCCAATACGCCTTCGGTTCGCCCGAGGCACTGGGCTCGAATTCTCGACCTCCCGCATCGAAAGCAGTTTTTCAACGGGCTGCTAGGGGATGTTTCTATTCAGTTTTATTAGCTGTCGCTATTGGGGAAAGCAGCGGCTGATTCACGCCGCGCCCCACATGCGGATTGAGAGGACGACTCCAATTGAGTTGAAACAGATTCTATTGAAGCAAGATAATTCCGTGTTCCCGCGTTGGATCCGATTGACGGTTACGGCGACCGATTTATGAAGCGACCCCCTCTCCTCCGCAGCTCAAACAAGACGACTCTTCGGCTGGCGTTTATGCTTGCTGCGATGATTGGAATACTCTGCGCCCTGCTCGTGTTGTCTGGCAATCCCGGAAACATGGGGATATGCGGGGCGTGCTTCCTCAGAGACGCAGCGGGCGCGGTCGGCCTCTTCTCGGGTCCCGGTCCCAAGTACTTTCGTCCCGAACTCGTCGGCGTCCTCTTCGGGGCACTTCTCCTGACCTTAGCCACGGGAAAGTACCAAGCACGTTCCGGTGGTTACGCGGCGACGCGCTTTTTCTTTAGTGTCTGGATGGCGTGGGGGTCGTTGGTCTTTCTCGGTTGCCCATTCCGTTGGCTCCAACGTCTCGGCGGCGGCGATGCCAACGCGCTCGCAGCCCTGCCCGGACTCGCTCTCGGAGTCGGGATCGGACTCTGGTTTGAGCGACGCGGTTATCAGCTCGGCAAGACCGCTCCGGTTCCCACCCCGGTTGGGCTCTTGGGCCCGCCCGCGTTCGCCGGTCTCGGGCTCCTTTTCGTCGGCGGTATCGTCACTTTGAGTCAACTCCCCGCGCACGCGCCCTGGTATCTCTCGTTGGGAATCAGCCTCGGCGTCGGCGCTCTGCTTTCGCTGACCGGGTTCTGCGCGATCTCGGCGATGCGCCAGCTCTACCAGAAGAAGCGGCCGATGCTGGGCGCGTTAGCGCTCTTAGTCTTTGGGTACGCCGCCGTGATGTTGATCGCCGGCAAGTGGAGCTTTTCGTTCGCCGGGCAACCCGCCGCGCACAGCGCGCACCTCTGGAACAATTTCGCGCTTCTCCTCGTCGGGCTGACCGGCTGCCTCGTCGGAGGCTGTCCCGTCCGACAGCTGGTGATGGCGGGTGAAGGCAATGGGGACGCTTGGGTTTCGGTCATGGGGTTGCTCGTGGGAGGCGCCCTCGCGCATACGCTCGGACTCGCCTCAAGCGGCGCTGGACCCACCGTGGCCGGCCAATGGGCAGTCGTCGTCGGAATTGCTCTCTCGGGGCTCTACGCGTTTTGGATCACCCGATCGACGGCGCTCTCCCAAGTGAACACTTGAGACGGCACTTGGCATTTGGCACTGGCACTGGCACTGGCACCTGGCAGCGACATCTCTTTCACGCCGCTTCTTCGGGAATCCAAGTCTATAAAATAAAGAAAGGAGCGCCCGCCGGCGCCCCTTTCCAAAACTTCAGTGCTCCTTACGGACAGGGTGGGAAGGAATCGCAACTCAGGTCGCAACCCGTTCTCAAGCCGCAGTCGGGGAACGGAGCGGTCGGCGGAGGACCGCCGACAAAGAGGAAGTTCAGCAGGTAGATCGCATCGGCGATGTTGACCGAGCAGTCCCGGTTGGTATCGAGTGCGATCTCGCAGGCGAACGTATCCCCTTGGAAGAGCGTGTTGAGGATCTTGATGCCGTCCGCGAGATTGACGCTCGCGTCGGTGTTCGCGTCCCCCCGGATGAACTCCTGAAGGCCACCGGGAATGTTCACACGACACTTCGTGGGTGGACTCGCCATACCGTTCGGACAGATCCCGACAATCTCGTAGAGGACATTGCCAGTGCCCGGATTGGGGTCGGTGTACGCACTGAGGTCACCCGCGACGATATCGATGAGCATTCCATTGCGGAAGATCTGCAGCTCGGTGTAGCCGCCACCCCCGATGTTGGTCAGGTTGACGACTCCGACCGCCGGATCGTAAGTGCAGATGTAGAGCACCGACGGACAGAGGAGCGGAATCGGGTTACCGATGAACTCGTCGACGATCGTGAAGAAGGGGAGTCCATTTCCTTGGAGATGGATGTGGCTCACGAAGTCGAGCGGAATGGTCGGGCTTTCGCCGTCAAAGATGATCGTGTCGGCCGTGAAGACTTCGCCCCCGGGCAGTTCGCAGACGATCGGATCGGGGAACTGGAGCAAGATCTGCGGACCGATCGGAGTCGGACCACAACCCCCCGTGCAACCTCCCGGCGGGGGCGGCGGAATGATACAACCCGGTCCGCTGATTCCGGGCAGCATCACAAGGTTGGTACCACCCGCCATCAGACGCAGCGTAAAAGTCTGCGCCCCGAGTGGCGAGAAGTCCGGCGTGAGTTGGAGCTGCTGTGGACCGACAACGTCGGCATGCAGGAACGACACGGGTTGAATGTCCGGCGTGGAACTGAGTTGACCAAAGGCCGTCGCCACACAGCCTGAACCCGGCGGCAAGGGACTCGGGGGCGGGGGAAGGATTGTCGTCGAGAAGAAATCGTTCGACTCGCCGAGATCGATCTCGACCCCGTCATCTCCCGAGGCACCGATGTTCGAGATCACCAAATGGTTGTTCGAGGTCGCTTCGAGCTTCGTGTCGCCGAGATTGCGGTGCAAGAAGAGCGGCGCGAAGAGCCCGAGCGCTTCGTCGATGATGGTGAACTGCGGCAGCGTCGTCTGCAGTTCGACGCGTTGGATCCCTTCGACGGTCGCGGTGGGATTTTCGGGGATGATCCGAATCGTATCCGCGTCGAGGGTCGGTCCGCCGGGGATCGTCACGGGGATCGGACCGCCCGGAAAGTTGAGCTCGAGCTGCGGAATCGGATCCCCGGGAATCGGGCCACAGCCGCCGCTACAGATCGGCGGCGGTGGAAAGATACAACCCGGTCCACTCAGTCCGCCCTGATCGAATACGACGCTGCCTCCGAGCAAGAGTTGAACTTGGTGCGTCATGGCTCCGACAGGGCTGAAGTCGGGCACGAGTTGCACCTGGCCCAGCGGTCCACTCAGGCTGTTTGCTTGGAGCGTACTAAAGACCGTGTTCGAGACGCCGTCGACGACACCAAAACCGGTTGCGAGACAGGTGCCTCCCGGCGGCATCACCGGGGGAAGTTCGATCGAACCTTCGATGCGATCGCAGATCGGATCGCCAAGATCGATAGAGACACCGTCGAGCCGCCCCGAGCTTCCGATATTGGAGATGACCAACCGATCATCGGCTTCGAGTTCGAGCTGCGCGAGACCGAGGGCTTGGTGCTCAAACCCGAAGGCGCAGAGCGAGTCGGGGATCGGCGGTAACAAGAGCTCTTCGAGGATCGTGAACTGGGGCAGGTCGGTCTGCAGCAGAATTCGATCGACTCCACCGACCGGGGGCAAGGTCGGGAGTTCGGGGTCGAAGACGAGCCGGGTTCCGAGGACGGTTTCCCCAGTCGGCAGTTCGCACGGGATCGGTCCATTCGGAAAGTCGGTAAAGATCTGAGGTCCGAAGGGGCCGGGGCCACAGCCGCCGGTACAGATGGGGGGCGGAGGCAAAATGCAGCCCGGTCCGACCAGGCCCGGCAGCGTCGCGACGAGTCCGTTGTCGTCAAAGACCCGGAGTCGGTAACTCGAAGCTCCGATCGGTGAGAAGTCGGGCGTGATCTCGACCCGATCGTCGGTAGTTCCGATGCCAGTCAAATGGATGAGCGGGACATCGGGTACGCCAGCCAAGGTACCGATCGCGGTGGCGAAGCAGGTCGATCCCGGGGGAACCGGCGGTGGAGGCGGCATGATCGTAAATGAAGTCGCCTCGTCCGGCTCTTCGACCTCGATCGACACCCCGTCGTCGCCGCTCGCGCCGATGTTGCTGAGGGTCAAGTGATCAATATTTGCCTCGAGCTTGGTGTCGTCGCCGAGGGTTCGGTGCAGCCAGAGCGGTGCAAAGACCCCCAGCGCTTCGTCGATGATCGTGATCTCGGGCAAGTTGACCGCGCGCAGCTCGACGCGCTGCAACGCCTCGAGAGTGAGCATGGGATTCTCTGGCTTGAACCGGATTCGATCGGCGAGAAACGTCTGTCCCGTGGGGATCTGAACGTCGATCGGGAACGGGAAGCCGACCAGTATTTGCGGGCAGGGATCGCTGGGTTGTGGCCCGCAGTTACCGGTGCAACTCGGGGGTGGGATGATCTGGCAACCGCCCGTCTGACCCGTCGCTTCGAAGACGATCTGATCGCCGAGTAACAGTTGTACCTCGGCCGTCGGAGAACCGATCGGGTTGAAGTTGGGCGAGATCATCATAAAGGGCGAGCCGGGGAGCGGCTCGGCGATGAGCTGGGCCGCGAGTTGGTTTGGTTGGCCGCTGACGACTCCGAACGCGGACGCTGTGCAGGGTCCCTGGGGTGGAGTCGGGGGAAGTTGGATCGTGCCGAGCAGTCGGTCGCAGATCGGCTCACCGATCTCGATATCGACGCCGTCGTCGCCCGAAGCTCCGATGTTTGAAATCGTCAAGCCGCTGCTACCGGAAGAGCTCGGGCTCAAAGTCGCTTGGCCCGTCGCCACATGCGTGAAACCAAACGCGCAGAGTCCGGGATTGGGAACACACGCGTTGGGGCCACCCGGGGTATCGGTCCCCGCGGCGGGATCGAAGTCGGCGATAACAAAACTGCCCGTGCCGTCGGGACAGCGGTGAACGTGCCCGGGTACGAAGGTTCCGTCGGGGCCGACGGTCGGCGGTCCGTAATGGCATTCGGTACCCGTTGGCGGGTTGGGCTCCTCGATCAGCGCGATGCGATCGAACTCGAGTCCGATCGGAAAGTCGATCACGCAATTGTCGTCCATGTCGACGTCGTCTCCGAGCGCGACTTGGAGTCCTTGGACGAGCAGGTGGGTGACATTGTCTGAGTTTTCGAAATTGAGCGTCGTGACAAGGTCCGCGGCCCCGAGCGTGAAGGTCGGTTCCGCGATGACAAAGTAACCGGCGGCGTTGATCGCCTGGCCGGTGAGGTCGGTCACGTGTTCGACGACACCGCTCCCCGAACTCCCATCGCCGATGACGATGTAGGAGAGTCCGTCGAGGGAGAAGCCTGGAGTGCCGCGAAGTTCAATGTATTCGTTGGTATCGGTCCCGGGTTCATCGATCCGGATCTCATTGATGAGAACCGGAGCTTGAGACCACGCGGCTGTCGTTGCGAGCAGGACCAAAAGAAGGGTCTTATTAACGGGGATCAAATCCCGTCTCCTTCCAATCTGGGTGAGATGGATGAGAGGACCAAAAAACTGCTACAGAACGATTTGGAAGTGTGCCGCATGTGGATGAGCGGATAGAGCCTTCATTCCCCTCCTTTGTTTTGGTCGAGTGGACCTTCCTTTCTAGTCTTGGTGAATGTGCGAGAGGCTGAAGAGGGGAGATCTTCAGCCTCTCAAAATGGGTTTACGGACAGGGCGGGAATGCCGCGCAAGAGAGCGGGTCCGCCGTGGGGTCGATCCCGCAGGCCGGGAACGGCGCTGGCGGCGGGGTCGTCGGACTCCCGAAGAGTGAGTTGAGAATGCAGATCGCGTCGCCGATATTGATCGAGCCGTCGTCGTTACAGTCGCAGGCGTCGTCGCAAGTCGGTGCGGGTCCACTTGAGAAGAGGAAGTTGAGCCCGTAGATCGCGTCGGCGATGTTGTTTGATCCGTCGGCATTGCAATCGCCGCGGATAAACTCTTGGACTTCGCACGAGTCGGGGATGCCGTTGGCGTTAGCGTCCATGCTGAAGCCACTAGCGATATCGCACGAATCGGGGATCCCGTTGGCATTGCAATCATTCGCCGCGCCGCTTGCGAGGTCGCAACTGTCGGGTATGCCGTTACTGTTACAATCGCTCGCGGCTCCAGTGGTGAGATCACAATCGTCGGGGATACCGTTGGCGTTGCAGTCGGTCTCACACTCGTCGGGGATCCCATTGGTATTGCAATCGAGACTCGCCCCGCTCGCAGTATCGCAGCTGTCCGGGACGCCGTTGCCATTACAGTCGTTTGCGGCGCCGCTCGTCAGATCGCAATCGTCGGGAACACCGTTGCCGTTACAGTCGACTTCGCACTCATCGGGAAGCAAATTAACATTGCAGTCGAAGCTCGCGCCACTTGCGAGGTCGCACTCGTCGGGAATCCCGTTCATCTTGCAGTCGTAGCTGCACCCGCTCGTGAGATCGCAGTCGTCTGGAACGCCGTTGCCATTACAGTCCGGCTCGCACTCGTCGGGGATGCCGTTTGAGTTACAGTCGCTGCTCGTCGAGTTCGCGATGTCGCAACTGTCGGGCGTACCGTTGCCATTACAGTCGAGGGCGACACCGGTAGCGAGGTCGCAGGCGTCGAGAACACCGTTGCCGTTACAATCGTTGCCGACACCGCTAGCGAGATCGCAACTGTCGGGGATCCCGTTGCCGTTACAGTCGGCGCTGACTCCGCTCGCGATGTCGCAATCGTCGGGAATCAAGTTGTTGTTACAGTCGGGGCTCGCGCCGCTGATGATCTCGCAGGTATCGGCGATCCCATTCGCATTGCAATCGGGCTGACATTCGTCGGGAATGCCGTTGCCATCGCAATCACCGCTCGCGCCCGAAGTGATGTCGCAGAGATCGGGGACGCCATTACCGTTACAGTCCGAAGCGATTCCGCTTGCGAGATCGCAATCGTCGGGAATGCCGTTTGAGTTACAGTCGGGTTCGCACTCGTCGGGGATGCCGTTTGAGTTACAGTCGAGACTCATCCCGAAGGCGATGTCGCAAGCGTCGATGGTCCCGTTGAAGTTGCAGTCAGCCGCGGCTCCGGAGCTGATGTCGATGAGATCGGGGACCCCGTTGCCGTCACAGTCGCCCGCGGAGTCGAGTGCGTTGAGATCGTCACCGAGACCCGCGAAGAGGGGGCCGCCCGAGCGGGCGGTCGAGAGCCCGAGGTTTTCAGCGGCGATCCAAATACCCGGGGGCGTCCCGGCCGGCGCTCCGAAGGGAGGCGGGATCAGCACGTCTCCCTCTTCGATCGGAATACCGAAGATCGAATCGGGGGCACCGATCACGGCCGAACCGCGTCGAACCGAAAAGACGAGAAAGTCGCTGGCGCCGGTGAGCCAGTCGAAAGGCGCTGCGTAGGGAGTGTAGATCCCGTCGCCGTTTTCGAGCAGCGTGAGCGCGTCGAGGTCGTCGGTATCAATCCCGAGGATGTCGAGGCCGAGAAGCGGCGCCGGGGCGAATACCATCGGCGGCATCCCGGGACCCGAAGTCACCCAAACGTCGCCGCCACTGCCAAATGGGGAACCGAGGGCGATTCCGTTGGCCGCGGCCGATCCCGAGTTGGCGATCGCTTCCGTCGGATCGAAGAGGGCCGAGTCGAGCGAAAAGTAGAGCGGGTAAAAGGCGGGTACTCCCGCGGGGACCGGAGTGTCGACGTCGAGAGCGTCGAGGTTGTCCCCGGGATCGGGAATGGCGGGAAAGGGCGGGGGAACGGTGGGGAAGTTCGGCTCGATCAGTCCGAGCGGAGGACCACCAAAAGGTATGAAGCCGTTGCCGTCAAAGATGCCGACGCTAAACGGGCCGGCCGAGAACGGCGGCTGCGGGTAGGGGGAAAAGGCGACGCCGGGAAGATCGCCGAAGATATCGGCACTCGCTTCGGTCGCGCCGAAGGCGCCTTCGCTAAAGACCGAAGGGGCGATCACCCCCGGTAGCCCGACCGCGAATTCGTCGACCGAGTAAAACCAGAGGTGCGGGAGGCTCGGGTCGGTCGCGAAGTCGCGTCCAAACGAAAACGCGTCGACCTCGACCATACCCGGAATGCCGGGCGGCAACCCGACCGCGCCCGGGTAGAGCGGCAGACTCAGGGTCATACCGGAGACGACAATCGAAGGAGTCGCTGCGCCCGGGGTGTAGGTGAGGAGATCGCCTTCGACGATCGGGAGCCCGAAGAAAGAATCCGGCAGGCCTTTGGTCGGGCTCTGCCAATCGATTGAGTAGGTCGGCTGTGCCGATAACCGCGAGCCTACGAGTCCGATGGCGAACGCAGAGGCCAAAAGAAACCACCGACAAAGAGTTGTCACAAGTGCACTTCCCTTCTCTCGCCGCTCGGAGGACAACCCCCCGCCCGCGAGCGGCGGACACGGACGCGGGGAGACCAGTCGAGAGAGGAGGGGAGGTCAGGGAGTCCTTTGTGACCGATAAAGGACGAGCTGTTCGGAGGATTCTAAGTCCCGCTCGTGCACCAAGCAGCCCGCCCGAAAACTTGGGCTTCGGGGGGCAATGGGCTCGAAATCTCGATCTCCCGCCTCAGAAGCAGTTTTTCGGGCGGGCGCGCGAAATCTGGGGGTGCAGATCCCGTGGAGCGGCGACCGAAGCAAGGAGAGGAGGGCTCGGTTCCGCGCCTCCAGGAGAAAATTGCACGACCCATAAGGGGGGACGTCTTGAGCCGAACCAGGGTGCTCTGCCGACTCTGCTTAAACAGCTTCTCTCCGCAAGCGGACGAAGACCTATGCAGCGAGTGCGCCGACCTCGCTGCCCGCCGCGGTCTCGACTCACGCCCGAATCCGGTCGCCGACCGCTCGCGGGCACCGCCCGCAACCCAGGCTAACGTGCAGAGTCATGGCGCCGCAAAACAGAGCACC
>CAYZYD010000127.1:0-8760 GCA_964482505.1 uncultured Planctomycetia bacterium
GAGCGGACGTCTGACGTCGCAGCAGCGGGCTCATGAATAATGCGGGCTCTAGTAGAGAATAAAGCCCGACCGCAGCCGTTCGCTCTGAAACCGTTCGCGAACATTGGAGAGCAGTTGATCGGCCTCTTCGTCCCCGGGGACCCAAGCGCGCCCGACCATTCTTAAAGCGTGTCGATGTAGAAATCGCTCGAGATTCGTCTCGAGCTGCTCGCCGATATCTTGCTGAAACTCTTCGACGATGAGATAGACACAAGGCCCCTCTTGCTCGAGCCAATCGGAATCGCGCAGCTGGAGCCGTAGGGGTTCGAGCCATTCGAAATGTCGAAACGGTCGGCCCTGCCCGTAACGGACTTCGCCGCCCGAATCATCGGCACTCGCGATCACAAAGAGACCGAGCGCTTCGCCACGGCGTTCGGCCGACAGCATAAGCCCCCGAAGCAAGTCGACAAGGCGACCCGAAGCGGGTGGCTTAGATCGGTCGAGACTTGCCGCTGAAACGTCCGGGGTTCTTCGAGGAGACTCAGTCGCTCGACCCGCTCGAGGCGTCGCCCCGGCGATGCGATCGAGCGAACGTCTCGTCGGCGCCGGGATTCGACCGATCAAGCTCGCCAAGGGTTCGAGTTGTTGCTCGATCTCTTCGGGGTCGAGTTGTTCGAGCGACCGCGAATAGAGAAAGGTGCGCTGCGAATCGCCCTCAGCCCGGATAAAAAGGAAGGGTCCGCGCACCGCGACTTCTCGATCGCGGGTCCAGCGCAAGTCGGCGAGTTCGTGCGCGACTCGCTCGAGTACCCTCGATCGATCTTCGAGCGATCCCGCGGTCACTATTAACTCAACCGTTTTCGGCTCGTGGCCAGGCCCTTGAGTATCGAGCGAGACAACTCCAACGAGATCGGAATCTTCACGGAGCCACGCCTGGAGCGCCGACTCTACCCCTCGGCCTTCAAGCCGAGCTTCGAGCAGCGCCCGGAGGCCGGCGAGCAAATTCGGACCCTGCCCGAGCGAGGCCGAGCGAGAGGTCGAAACCTCGGCCTCGGCCGCCGCCACCGCGGTGTGGCGAGCTTTTTCGGGGCGATCTCGCTGAGGTTCTGATTCTGACTGGAGACTCGCCCGGGTCTCGCCCGTGAGGCTCGCCGGCGCGCCCTCTCTTTCGCTCGCAACCTCCTCTCGCATGTTCGCGAGTTTCGACTCGGGATCGAGAGGAACTGGTTCGAAGTCGGTTTCCTCGAGGTCGTCTGTCGAAGCAGCTCGCTCATCTTGTACGCGAGGCGCGCTCTTCTCGCCGGGTTCGGAAGGACTCTTTGGCTCCTCCAGGTCTCCCGAAGCCGCTTGGCTCGAGCTCGGAGGAGCTGGCTTCGGCAAGGCTGATTGAGGCAAAAACGTCTGGGCAAACTCGTCGAGCTGCTCCTTCTGGAAGGGGCGCGAGATATCCACGACGCGATCGAGCCGCGTGAGATTTTCGAGCTCTTGATCGTCGTCTTCGCGAAAGAGCCCGATCTGCACTTCGCGGTCGATATCCCGAATCCGATTGACGAAGCTCGTCGCTTCGACCCCAAGGGACCGGTAGCTCGCGAGAACCGCATTCCACTTGTGCTTCTGAAAGTACTCAGACGCTGCAAAGCGGTGATTACAGGGAACGACGTCGACGCCGAAGTCGCGAAAGTGTTTGGATAAGAGCGGAACGTCTTCGGGTTGATCGGTCAGGAGCAGTACTTGATAGGCTTCGATCTTTTCCGACTTGAGCGGAGACCAGAGCTCTCGCAGCTCTTCCTGCGTGAGGAGATCCCGAGCTGAAAAACCCGAAGAGCCCTCCCGAGTATCGGGCTTACGAGAAGATCGACGCTCATCGTCTGACGAGCTTTCCTCGTCTCGATCATCGGGAGCAGGGTCGATGTTCACGGACTCGGATCCTCGTCTGGTCGGTTCTCGGTATTCCACAGGCTCGCTCTCCGCGGCTCGAAATGCCCAGTATGCTTAAAATGACCCGTATGCACGAAATGACGCGGTGGCATTTCGACAGGACACAAGTCTTCGAGCAGATCCGGGGGTTCAGCCGGCTCCGAAACTTGAAGCTCCAAAAGGATGTCGTTTGGCGAGCAAAGGGCGGAGGAGGGGAAAGAGAGCCGAAACGCTTACACCACAGTCAAGCTCACACGAAAGTCAAGCTCACGCAACCGTCGCGCTCACGCAATCTCGATCGGGCCAAGGTCCACCGGTGCAGCGCTCCGTCAGGTCACTACCGTCAGAGCGCCGTTTGGACTAGCGTGTCGACCTTCCACTCTCCGTGGCGGTAATTATTACCAGCCAGTCCCGTCTAACGAAACTCTCTTCGCTCAAGATTGGTTTTTTCCAAGGGTTCAGAATATCTCCACATAGAATCCCTCGTTCTCCTGCGCGAGCTGCTCGAGGAACTCTCGCGCCTGCTGCTTGTCCTGATCCTTGGCCTCGCCGGGAAAAAATCCGATACAGTTGATAATCACTCGACGATCCCGATTCCACTTCTCGATCGTATATCGAATGATCTGCGGAGAGATCGTGCCCGCCGTCGGATGACCATCGGTGAGCAGATAAATCGTATCGACGTCTTGGTCCTTAAAGGCGATCTCGAGCGCGGCGAGAGGGTTGGTCTCCCCCTTGGCCACGAGCTCCCCAAGTTTTTCGACGTCCTTCTCAACCGCACGCTTACGAACCCGACGGAGCTTCGCATGAAAAGGCTGAGCTTCGGTTGAAAAGGTCACAATGTTGTAAGCAGACGTCTTACTGAGGTTTTGCAATACCGAGGCGAGTTGACTCGTCGCGATTTGGAGCCGGGAGCCGAGATCGCTTCCGACCTTCATGCTCGAGGAGACGTCGAGCAGGAACGCAACGTTCTCCGAGTAGATCTCGCCGTAGAGCCCGCGCCGCACCGCAGTCTGCACGTCTTTTTTGTTCTGCTGTTTGAGCTTGACCAGGATGTGGTCGCGACGCGGAACGGTGAAGTTGGCGCGACGCGAGCTCCACCAGGAATTCCAATCGCTGTGAACCGCGTCGAGTTCTTCACCGGTCAAGCGAGTCAGAGAGAAGCCGATATCCGAGAGGAGTCGCCCCGTCTCGACCTTGAGTCGCTCGATCAGAAAATCGATCGCGGGCCGCAAGCGGACATATTCAAAGCCGCGGTAGGCGGCCGAACGCACCTGCCATTTCTTATCTTCCGCCGCCTTCTTGAGCTGGTTGAGCGCGTAGTTGCCGCCGTAGGTCGCGACGATTCGCGTTAACTGCGCTCGGATCTCCCACGCCTTCGCGTCGAGCATCGTCTCGCCGAGGTGACGCTTGACGGTGGCGTCGTTCATCGCGGCGAGGATTTCAAATGACATCTTGTGCACGAGGATCTCGGGGTTCTGGAGCCCGTACTTGAGGAGAATCTTCGCCACTCCGATATCGTCGTAGCCGCGGCAGAGTTCGAGCGCATCGAGAAACTGGTCAGGGTCCCCCGACTTCGCCGCCCGCTCGAGCTGGGCGCGATCAGCCTCGAGATCGCCCCGAGTAACTGTCGACGCGTGAGAATCGAGTATCCCACAAGCGCTCCAGGCTACGATCGAGCATAGACCGGTGACCGCGACGAAAACTGTCAGAACACGAAACATGAGCATCCTCATCGATGGCAAGTTGACGTTATGGGTGAACGATAGCGTAAAGCGAAGGTCAGAGTTCGTCGTCTTCGTTTGCGAGGTCGTCGACGACACCGCTGTCGTGCAAGAAGGTCATCTCTTCGGAGCCGAGCGCGGCGCGCAGACTGCTCCCGGTGCCGCCGCTCGCAATATCCCGATCGCTCAACTCGGCCGCACGGGAAAAGTCGATCTTCGCGAGTTCGTCGCGGACGATGTCGGCGACGCGACCCGACACAACCGTCCCACTCTCTGCCCCCTCAAAAAGCTCAGGATCGAGCGCGCGTTCGAACGCTTGCGTAAAAACCGTGCGGAACTCGGGCTGGTTTCGGATAAGCAGCGACACTAGCTTATGGGTTAAGTAGTCCGCGATGAGCTCAGGCAAAGTTTCACGATTCGATTTGAGCCAGGTGAGAAAAGCGCGTTCGTCCTGCTTGAGCCCCTTTTGCGACCGAATTCCTTCAGTCGTCGGGCGGGACATCGGAGGCGAGTAGTGGCGTACTTGATCCTCGCCCAGTCGTTGAACCAGACTCTGAGCTTTGACGGGGTTGCGCAGGTTGAGAAGCCCCTGTCCTCGTTTCCAGCTTTCACCGTCGAAGAGCACCATCACGGTCGAGCCGAGTTCGATAAGATCGTCGATCTGAAGTCGCCGCGTCCCGATCCGCTCACCGTTGATAAAGGTCCCGTTGGACGAGTTGAGGTCGGCCAGCCATACTTCGCCATTTTCGACGGTCAAGGTGCAGTGCTTGCGACTGAGTAACGTATCTCGAAGAGAGATTTGATTACTCTGCGAACGCCCGATGACGAAGGTTCCCTCTTCAAGCGGCACCCGCCACAGATGGTCGTCAAAAACGCCGAGGTAAAACTCAAAATCGTCGCGCTCGAGGTCCTGCGGACTCGCCGACTCTTTAGAGCGAGCAGCGTTACCGGGGTCGTCGACGACCACAAAGCCCTCCCCGGGTTCCGAAGCAGACTCATCCTCGCCGGCCAGTTTGGAGCTATCCGGCAGTTTGTCTGAAGCGGGGAAGGGGTCGAAGTCTGTTTCGGGTTTGCCCTGGGTCAAGCCGGCCTCCAAAGTTTGCACGAATGACAAAGAGGTAAGGAGCCATTTATACCACGCGACTCGGCCGGGGCGAAACGCCTTCGGCGTGCTAGCAGCCACGAGAGAGAGCAGACGCTCAGCTCGATTCTTCGGAAGTAAGCCGGCTGGTGACTGAGGCGGGAAGCCGAATCGGTCGACGACTCTTGCCGTCGACCGCGGCGAGCTTGGTCTCCCCGAGCGCGAGGACTGGGTTGTTTTCGCCGATTCGGCGGACCTCATAACCGAACCGGACCACCGCTCCGTGGACAGACTCGATCCAGGCGGCGACCGCGAGTTCGTCGTCGTAGAACGCGGGAGCGAGGTAACGAGCCTGCAGATCGGCGACGACGAGAAAAATGCCGCTCTTCTCGAGCTCTGAGTAGGCGAGTCCGCGGTCGCGCAAAAACTCGGTCCGAGCCCACTCGAAGTAGTTGAGATAGTTGGCGTGGTAGACAAATCCCGAAGTATCGGTCTCGGCATAGCGCACCCGGATCCGAAGCGTAAAGGCGTTACGCTTCATCGGGGCCATCCTCTTCGCGGCCGAGCTTCTGAATTCGGTCTGAGTAGATCTCGCGAATATCCCGGAGGGTGTAACCGGATTGGTTGAGACGTTGAATCCACTCGATCTGCTTAAAAACCCCGAGCGCGAAGAGGTTGCGCCCCGTCTCGGTCGTTTCGGCCGGAACGATGAGCTCGAGCTGCATGTAGCGGTAGAGCACCTGGCGGGAGATTCCCGATCGTTCGAGAACCTCGGCGGTCTTGAGAAGCGCCAATCCAGCCCTTTCTCGGAATAGCGACCTTGACTCGGCCTAGTGTCCTGTTCGAAAAACTCCTGGCGCCCCAGGATCCGGCCTTCCTTCGCTCAGCACCCGCCACAGAACTTGAAGAATGCCTCATTCGCCTGCGTTCTGCGGCGAGTACTGAGCTCGAAACTCCGGATCCTGGAATCACCAGGAGTTTCTCGGGCGGGGCTGCTAAGGTCTCGACGAACACAGTCGCCGAACCGATCTTTCAAGCGAGTGCCGATCGTATCGATTTAGGTTCCAAACTTCGAGCCACTCAGAGGACCCGCATTGAACGAATACCTCGAACTCCCCGGCTGGACGGTCGAGCGATTTGCTGCTTTGCCCTCGACTCAATCCTACCTGCGCGAGCGACTCGAACAGGGTCCGCTCGACCGTCATGTCGTTGTCGCCTCGGTCCAAACTCAAGGGGTTGGCCGCCGCGGGCACGACTGGCAGAGTCCCGCGGGAGGTCTTTGGATAAGCTGGGCGCGGCGGCGCCCCGGACGGCCCGACCCCTTCACAAGCCTCATCGCCGGGGCTGCTTGTGTCCTGGGACTTCGGAAGGGTCTTCGCCACGACCTGACAAAAAAACTGACGATCAAGTGGCCGAACGATCTCCTGTTCGAATCGCGCAAATGCGGTGGGGTCATCCTGCACTCACAGCCCACAGAACGGCAGACAACCTATCTCGTCGGCTGCGGCATCAATCTCAAAGTTCCTCCTGAAACTCTCCGCGACCTACCCGAGGCGACATCACTCGCGCCCGTGCTCACCCAACCTGTCGATCCTGACCGGATTCTCACCCAGATTCTGGCGGCGTTTGAATCGCTCGTCGACCTCGATAGTGACGCGGGGCGCGAGTCGACGCTCGCCGAGATTCGGCCGCTTCTCTCGACGCTTTCCAAACCGATCCGCTGGACCGATCCCGACGGAATCGTCGCCACCGGGACCGCCTAGGACTTGAATCCCGACGGCTCACTCGTGGTAGACTCAATCGGTCAGAAAATCGCGCTGACGGCTCACGAAGTGACCCACCTACGGGCGCGGGCCGAGGAATAAACGCTCGACAAACCCAGCAATCCTCGCCGCTGCGAGGGGCCTTGCCTCGGCTTGATTTGTGAGCCTCCCCTCTCTTCTCCAAACAACCACCCAAGGCGGAATCATGCTTCAACTCGATCACGTCGGTATCGCCTGCGCCGATCTCGACCAAGCTCTATCGGTCTGGAAAGCCCTCGGAGCCGAGGTCACCGGGACCGAAGTCGTCGAGAGCCAACAGGTCAGAGTGGCTTTTCTCGATACGGGACAGGGAAAGACCGAGCTGCTCGAGCCGACCGGGCCCGAGTCGCCCATCCAGAAATTCCTCGACTCGGGTCGCAAGGGCATCCACCACATCGCCTACCGCGTCGACAATATCCGCGAGACCCTCGACGAACTCAAAGCGCGCGATATTCCTCTTATCCATTCCGAACCCTTTGAGGGGAGTCGCTCGACGCTCGTCGCCTTCGTTCATCCCAAAGGGACGGGAGGAGTGCTGCTCGAGCTCGTCGAGTATACGGAGTAGCTCGCCTCCTTGAGCCCGCGACTTCGTCTTCGGAAGACGCCCCCAGACTCGGTCATACGAAGGGGTGGGATCCTCGACGCTGACCCGTTGCTCTGGTCGTGCCCTCGATTCCCAGCCCGCGTACCCCTCGGCCCTGGACGACTTCTCGCGACGCGACTCGCACCTAAAGGCGGGCATGTGATTCCGTTTATTTGCCTGAAGCTTGCGCTATAGTGCCGAAGCCGCGAGATCAAGTGTCTCTTCCACGTCGATCGGCCGCGACCGGAGTGTCCGTTCGTCGTTCCCTTGTCCAATTACTCGGACTTCTACGCCCTGGACTTTCTACGCAACTGGACTTCTACCCCACGGACTTCTGAGTCCATTCCTCGAGCCTAGCGGAGGCGAGCTTGTCGCTAGAACGCATCAGAAATCAAACGACCGAACTCCGTCGACAAGCTGAGCTCGGCGGAGGCCCCGAACGGGTCGAGAAGCAACACGCTCGCGGTAAGCTCACCGCTCGCGAACGCATCACGCTCCTTCTCGACCCGGGTTCTTTTCGGGAGCTCGACACCTTTGTCAAGCACCGTTGCCGCGACTTCGGGATGGAGAAGCGCTCCTTCGTCGGCGATGGCGTGATCACGGGATACGGACACGTCGAGGGGCGCAAAGTCTTTGTGTTTAGCCAAGACTTCACGGTCGAAGGCGGCAGCCTCTCCGAAACCAACGCCGCCAAGATCGTCAAGATCATGGATCTCGCGGTCAAAGCGGGTTGTCCGGTCATCGGGCTCAACGACTCGGGCGGCGCCCGGATTCAGGAGGGGGTCGCGAGCCTCGGTGGGTACGCGGATATCTTCTTGCGCAATACCCTCGCCTCGGGAGTCGTGCCGCAGATCTCCGCGATCCTCGGACCATGCGCGGGCGGAGCCGTCTACTCGCCCGCGATCACCGACTTTACTTTCATGGTCGACGGAACGAGCTACATGTTTGTGACGGGCCCCGGCGTCGTCAAAACGGTCACGCATGAAGAGGTCACTCCCGAGGAGCTTGGCGGCGCGAGAACCCACAACACCAAGAGCGGAGTCGCGCACTTCCTCGCCGACAACGATCGCGACTGCCTCGAGAAGATTCGTCGGCTCCTGAGCTATCTGCCTCCGAACAACCTCGAGGTGCCCGAGTCGATCCCCGTCGAAGATCCGATCGATCGCGCCGACCCCGAGCTTGCCGAAATCGTCCCCGAAAACTCCGAGAAACCCTACGACATCAAACAGATCGTTGAGCGCGTCGTCGACGACGCGAGCTTCATGGAGGTACACGAGCATTTTGCTCGCAATATGGTGGTCGGCTTCGCGCGGCTCGGCGGTCGTTCGGTCGGGATCGTCGCCAACCAGCCGGCGGTGCTCGCGGGTTGTCTCGACATCGACGCGAGTGTCAAGGCGGCTCGCTTTATCCGCTTCCTCGACTGCTTCAATATTCCCATCGTCACCTTTGTCGACGTACCGGGTTTTCTCCCGGGTACCGACCAAGAGTGGAATGCGATCATCACGAACGGCGCCAAACTGCTCTACGCTTACTGCGAGGCGACGGTCCCCAAACTCACGGTTATCACCCGCAAGGCCTACGGCGGTGCCTACGACGTCATGTCGTCCAAGCATATCCGCGGCGATCTCAACTTCGCCTGGCCGACCGCCGAGATCGCGGAGATGGGCGCCAAGG
>CAYZYD010000128.1:0-8755 GCA_964482505.1 uncultured Planctomycetia bacterium
GGTTCGCCGGGGGCGCTGGGCGAAGGAAGCTCGGCCTCCCGCATCGAAAGCAGTCTTCGGGCGGGCTGCTAGGGCTGAACCGCTGGTTCTCAAAAGTTCGCTTCAAATTCGATTCAAGCTGGAATCTGGAAGCGGCCGTCAGGGGCAGAGCGACGGGCAGTCGATCGCGTCGGCGGTCGGATCGGGGCCGCAGCTGGCAAACGGGTCGGGGGGTGGTGCGGCGCCCGAGAAGAGGAAGCTCAAGAGCGCCACCGGGTCGGCGATGTTGAGGACGCCGTCGTCATTAAAATCGGCCGCGTCCTGGCAAACGACGGGCTCGTTCGCGAAGAGAAAATTGAGAATGATGATAGCGTCGGCCAGATTGAGGCTCGAGTCACCATTCACGTAGCCGCGCCGAAAACCGTTGGGGCTCGTCGTTCCGAGGACCCAATTGAGCCCTCCCATCACGTGATCCCGAAAGAAGCTCGCGAAATAGGCGTCGTCATTGTGCCCGATCGCCGTATACCAAGCCCGGCCCCCGAGCACCTCTCTCGCCCAGCTGATCGGGTGGGGATCGCCCATGGTGCCTCCCGAATAAGTCGACTCGTCGACGGTGAGGAGGAGGAGCGTGTCGGGGTCGGACGCCGGATTCGATTGGAAGTTGTACCACTCGTCAGTCCAGTCAAAGCTCGCGGCGAGCGTCTCCGTCGACGGATGGTTTGGATCGACGACGTTGAGCGTGGCATTGGTCGTCCCCGGGGGATGGTTCTGAAAGTAGGCCCCCACCAGCGTTCCGTAAAAGGGCCAACCGTATTCGGTATCGGTCGCCGAATGAATGCCGACGTAGCCGCCGCCATTTTGAATAAACGATTCAAACGCGGATTGTTCGCTCGCATTTAAGACGTCACCGGTGGTATTGAGGAAGACGACAGCGTCGAAGCCGCTGAGTGCGCTCGAGGTGAAGTGACCGTCTGAGCGGGCCGCCTCGGTAACTTCGAATCCGAACTGCGCAGCGAGGTCTTCAAACATGGCGCGACCCGCGGCAATTTGCGAGACGTGAGTAAACCCGGCCGTCTCGTAAAAGAGGAGCACTTGGGGGCTCGACCCCACTTGAGTCAAAAGCGCGGCCCAGTCTTCGCCTAGTCCTTGGGTCGGAGCTGAAAGGGAGAGGGCTCCGGCCGAGGTGATCACCACGGGAGTGCTACTCGCTTGCGTTCGCGGGTTCGTCCAGACCAGTTCGTAATCACCGGGGTCGGTTGAGACCGTCGCGTCGCCACCCTCGGGGAGATAGACCACGAGACACTCGCTCTCGTCCGCGAGACACCACGCCTCGCCCGCTTGAATCCGGTCGTCGGCAGAGGTCATCGCCTCAAGCGGAAGTTCGGCGAAAAACTCAAGGGCGATTCGGGTCTGATCCCAGAGGAAGTCGCGCGACCGCCAGTCCTCGCAGTCGAGGTCGTCATTTGGAAATCCGTAGCCGAAGTACCACTCACAGCCCGATCCGCCCGCCATCAAATTTCCCCAGAGCGCTCGCACGCGATGGTCGTCGTGATCGGGGTCGACACTATCGGGCAACGCTCCTTCCTGAGCTGAACCCGGTTCGTCAATACAGACAAACCAGGGACGTCCGGCGAGTTCCGAGTCGAGCAACCAATCGAGTGTCAGGTTGTGGATCGGGTTGAGGTTGGCATTGGTTTGGATCGACGGTCCCTCGAAGTTGGGGAAGCCGAGAAGCGGCGTATAAACTTGATTGAGCTGCCCCGGGTAGGTGTGGACCACAATCGGGTGATCGTAGGGATCGAGCTTGCGGATCGCGGTCGCAAACGCTTGCCGCTCGAGCCCCGAGTTGGTGTTCTCTTCCCCGAGGTTCCAGACGATTGCCAGGTGATGACTCAATCGCGCCACAAGCTCGCGGTAATAGAGACGGCGCTCGGTCCCGAGTGAACCGCCGTCGAGCAATTGATCATTCTCGGTCTCCTGGGTCACCACGTGCAACTGGATACCGAGACGATCCATATGGCTAAATACTATCTCCCATTGATCGAGCTTTGAAACGTCGTAGCGCAACCGCTCGTTAGGCGCGATCCAGGGCCAGACGTCTTGTCCGTCCCCACCGACATTCATAGTCAGAAAGTAAACCGAGTTCATCTTCTCGGACGCAAGATAATTGAGCGCTCCGATGATCCCTTGGCCCTGACCGCCCTGCCACGTCGGGTCGCCGGGGTTAAAGTCGCCGAGGTGCGGAGTGTAGCTGTGAAGAAAGTTACCGCCCGCGTCAAAGGTCCCGTCAAACTCCTCGTAGGCGAGAAAGTTCTCGGGGCTATCCGCACCTCCCTTGAGAAAGATCGATCCGTCGCCGCGGAAGCGAAGATAGCGCCCGCCGTCGTAGGCGAGCAGGCCGCGCCCTCGAAAGTCGGGAGCGAGCTTGTTCGAAGGAAGGACCGTAAAGGTACCAGCCGCGCCATTGACGCTCGGCTCGGGGTTACCGCTATTGGGATCGAGGGCGATCGCGACTCCCGAGCCGTTCCGAAAGAGCGCTCGGTAGCTCCACTCGCCGCTATCGGGCGGACTGAAGTACGCCCGCCAGCGATCGCCGGAATCGGCACTCGTCTCAGCCGCGTCACCGTCGGCCGCGTAGAAGCCTGGCACTGCTATCGTCTGTTGCCCTTGGGTGAAGAGAACGGTGAGCCGACAATTCAAGAACGGATTGTCGACGTCCGTTTCCGATCGATTGGGACCGGCAAAGGTCAGCGCGATTCGGTGCCACTGCCTTAACTCTCCCGAGATCGAACCGGCTTGTGGACTCGAGCCGAGAGCGGAGACGATTACATCGTCTGAGTAGGCTCCCGTCGGCGTCGTGAGCGTGAGTCGAAACTGGTAGACCGCTTCGGGGCTGAGTCCCGTGACCTCGGTCGTGAGCGATGCGGGCGATACGATCGTGGCCGGCGGGCCATATACTTGACTCCACTGGGTGGTCCCCGTAACCCCCGGCTCCAAAGATCCGGATAGCATCGCGCTCGTCTGGGGCAGATTCGGGAACTGGGCCGGTCCCGCCGAAACGAGACCCGAGGCCGCGGGGGTCGGAGCGGCAAACGTGATCGTCACGGTCAAACTGGTCCCCGCGGTACCGCTTGCGCTCCCCCCCGAGAAGGGCGTCGCCGTCAGCGTGTGGCTGCCGGGACCAGGAAACCAGCTGTTATAGTCCCCGTTTGAATCACCCGCGAGAGCGTACGGTGCGGAGTTTTCGGTCTGCACACCGATCGCCCCATCGACGTCGAAGCGGACACTACCGGTCGGGCCTTCAGTCTCGGCTCGAACGTTGAGTTCGGTCGTGGGAAGCGAAGCGACGTCGATGGTTTGACCATCGTTGAGTTCAAAGAGGTCGGTATCGGTGTCCGCTCGAACCAAAACGAGACGTGTCACCGAATCCGCCTCGACAAGTGATGCCAACAGGAAACCCAGAGCCAAGCCCAACCGGAGCCGGCGCGCGAGCGAGATCGAGTTCAAGATGTACTCCCATGTTCAGAGCCCAAGTTCGCACCTACTATAGCAACTCACAGAATTCGTTTCCGAGGAATCATTGATTTCAATACGAGGATCCGACATGCTTCTGTTACGCCGCCAAAAAATTCGGGGACATGAGCTTCATGAGCGGCCACTCTACGCATCGTTCGAGACGAATACCCTCTTCCCGGCAACCGATTCGTCGGGGTATCCAACACTCTCGAAACTTCCAAAGGAAACTCAAAAACTTTGCGATCGCCCTCTGCCTCGCCCTGTTTGTGAGCGGGTTTTCGGTCTGGGTGTGGGCCCAAAGCGTTCCTCGGCGGTCTTGGCTAGGGTCTCAAAGTGCGCCCGAATTGCCCCCTCCCCCGGCGCACCATCAATCATCGATTCCGCCGCTGTCCCTCGCGGTGCAAATCGACCCCTCTCCACCCGAGAGCGGGCACATTCCCGCACCCGACCCCGACGAGATTCTCGCCGAAACGTCGGAAGAGATCCTCGCACTCATCGAAGATCTCGCTTCGGACGATATCCGCGGCAACGCCCTCGGTGCGATCTTTCAACTCATACGCCGCGCTCCGGAGAGCGTTCCAGCGCTCGAGGCGGCTCTTGACTCCCGGGATTATCAGCAGTCGCAACTGGCGGCCCACTGTCTAAGGGAAGTCAACTCCCGCGTTAGCCGGCGACTTATCGAGGTATCAATCGAAGCGTTACGCGGCGATGAAATTAATAGCTTTGTCCTGATCAGAAACGCCGATAGCGCCCGGGGTTTTCTGACCCGCCACTTTGATCAGTGCGCCGACGATTTGGAATTCGCACTCGACTCAGAATGCCCACAGCAGGCGATGCTCAGCGCTCTGATCATCGCTCGCTGTGGTCCGGAAAAAAATCTACCCAAACTCTGCTCACTCTTTATCGAGCATCTCGCTGACAACGATATTCCTGAAGACGCTTGCCACTCCGCGAGTGCTCTCTACCACCTCGGCAAACCGGCACTCCCCTATCTCTACCCCTACCTCGACTCTCGGGATAAGCAGCAGCGGATGTCGGTCAATCTCATCGTCGCGGAGATCGAAGGCGATCTCAACCATACGGAGCTGACGCGACTCAACCAGATCTCGACGAGTCACGACCGCGTCTGTGTCGCCCCCACGGAAGCCCGTCCGATCGGGATGACCTCGTCGAAAGTCCGCAAAGTGGTCTGGTCGGTATGGAACGGCGATATCGAGGTTCCCGCCCTAACCCGACTAAGAGCCCAGATCGGCCGTCCAGATACGAAGTACGACGTCGTTGAGCCCGACTACCGAGTCATCGCCTTCGGAGTCAAAGAACCCAAGACTTTTGTCCGCCACCTAACCCTCCGCATTCACATAGACGGTCGGGTAGAGCGTCAAACCGCGCGCGGAGCCTGGGTACCCGCCCGCCGCTGGTAGATAAAACCAAGCAGCGAGGGGCACTGCTGTGACTTATTCGGAAGACCTCAGCAGTGTTCCTTAGCAGCCCGCCTGAAGAGCTGCTTTCGATGCAGGAGCCCGAGATTTCGAGCCCATCCCCCGGATCCCAGTGCCTCCGGCGAATCGAAGGCGTAGGGCGAAGGAAGCTCGGCCTCCCGCGCGGAATGAGTTTTCGAACGGGCGGCTACGGTCTCGAATCGACCCAGCCGAACCAGCCCGGTCCCTATTCAGAATCTCCCGATATATGACCGATAAGTGCAGCTCAGGGAAACTTATGGGAGGCTCAAGGTGGCGGGCAAGAGAGACTCATTCCGACTGAAGATCGTCTCGTTAGTTGTCGCGACGACGATTGGAACCGCGATCTGCTGCTGCCTCCTCTTCCACTGGTGGAGCAGTCGAGTCGTTCTACAGGATGCCAAGAAGCAACTCGCTTACGAGAATCAACTTCTTGCGCCCTATATCAAAGCCGCCTATTCCGAACTCAAAAACGACACCACCCTGCTCGCTGAGACTCCCCCGATCGAAGGCATTGCCCGCAGCCTCGCGGGTGGTGGAGTCGATCCCCTCGACGGCTCTCGTCTCGAGCAATGGCGCAGTCGGCTCGAAACGATTTTCGAGTCCTTCCTGCTCGCTCGGCCCCACTACGTCCAAGTTCGCTACATCGGGATCGCCCATCAGGGTCGGGAACTCGTGCGAGTTGAAGCGCGAACGCCATCGAATTCGAGTCTCAGTGAGCGCCCCATCGCCCGGATACCACCCGACCAACTCCAAGCGAAAGGTAGTGAGTTCTACTTTGAGGAGACGCTGGATATGCCGCCCGAGTCGTTCTACTTTTCGCCGATCACGCCAAACCGCGAACATGGCCGAGAAGTCCCGGGGCAGTTTGTGCTTCGAGCGGTCAAGACGATCTACTACCAGGGGAAGCCATTCGGCCTGGTTGTCATCAATGCCGACAAACGCGGGTTGATGAACCGGATGCTAGCTCCGGTCATCATTCCTGAATCTCGACAGGCATTCGTCGTCACTAGCGAAGGCCATCCTCTGGTGAACCGTGAGGGTAGGGGTTGGGTTTCGGCCACGCGATCAGAACTCGAGAGCTCGGAACTCGGGCGCCTTCTCCTATCGGGCGAGAAACTCCCCCGTTGGGTTACTGTCGGTGACCGGATCGCAACCGTCCGAGACATCGTGATCGACTCTCATCACTCGGACCGAAAACTTCGAGTCGCGACGACCGCACCCCGGGCGCAACTGCTCGCACCCGTCAGAGAGTTGACGGTACGTCTCCTTATCGTCAGTGCACTGATTGTCGCGCTCTGCGGGATGATTGCTCTGGTCATCGCCCGAAGATTGACTTCTCCCCTTGCGGCCATGACCACCAGTATCCAAACTTATGCAACTGGGGAAGGCGAGCTCAACCTTCCTGTAGGCCGCGACGACGAACTCGGCGAACTCGCTCGCGCCTTTCGCGACCTGACTCACGCTCTCGAAAAAGCTCTGGTCGACGCTGACGCCTCGAGCCGATCCAAAGGCGAGTTTCTAGCCAACATGAGCCACGAGATCCGCACCCCCCTCGCAGCGATCCTCGGCTACGTCGAACTCCTCGAATCGGATGAAGAGATCCGAGCCGATAAGCAGGAGTTGGACTCCGCCCTCACCACCGTCAGAACCAACGCCCACCACCTGATGACGATAATCAACGACATTCTCGATATGTCGAAAGTCGAAGCGGGACGGATGTCCTTCGAGAAGCTCGAATTTTCTCTTGTGGATCTTGTCGTAGAAGTAGCGGACCTGCTCGGCCCGAGGGCTCGGGGCAAAGAGATTCAACTCGAGGTGAAGTACGCTTCTCGAGTCCCAACCCAAATCACCACGGATCCGACCCGACTCAGACAGATCCTTCTCAACCTGGTCGGCAACGCGATCAAATTCACGGAGGTCGGCGGGGTGATACTCGAAATCTCCTGCACAACCGATCCAGCCCAACTCAAGATTCGGGTCGAGGACACCGGTATCGGCATGACAGAAGCTGAGCTCGAGTCGATCACTCGCTTTGAACCGTTTACCCAGGCCGATTCATCGACGACGCGACGCTACGGCGGGACTGGGCTCGGCCTCAAGATATCGAAGGCGCTCGTGCACTTGCTCGGCGGCAATCTCGAAGTGACGTCAGAGTACGGCCGAGGAAGTGTCTTCACGTTTACGATCGATGCCGGTGATCTGTCTCAACGAGAGTTCGTCAACCCCGACCGAGTCCGCCGAAGCGACCCGAGGTCCGCGAATACGCGCGTACCCGCAGATCGCAAATCCCAAGCAGCCGCTCCACTAGAAGCCGCTCGAATCTTGCTCGTCGAGGATGCCCCCGACAACCAGCGATTGATATCACACTTCCTGCGCCGAGCGGGGGCCGAAGTCGAGATCGTCGTCAATGGCCAGCTCGCGATCGATGCGGTGAGTGCTCGCGCGAAAGACGCGCTGCCCCAACTCATCCTGATGGATATGCAGATGCCGATCAGAGACGGTTACTCGGCAACTCAAGCCCTCAGAGAGCTCGGCTTTAATCACCCCATCATCGCACTCACCGCCCATGCGATGTCCGGTGACCGCAACCGATGCCTTGCATGCGGCTGCGACGATTTCGTCACAAAGCCGATCAACCGTCCCGACTTCATCGAGACCTGCACCTACTGGATTGAAAAGGCAACGGCCCCGACCGAGACAAGCTCGCATGCGAGCTAGTCGAGCCTAACAGCCCACCTGCATAGCCATACCGTGAGAGCTGGCGACACTAGGCGCGTCAACTCCCGCCACCGTTTGCGAAAGCACCATTACGACGAACCCCGGCGGCGCTCTCCGGCCCCCCGATTACACCAGCCTCACCCCCACGACAATGTCAGTGGGTGCGCCACGCCTTCGCAGCTACCGGCTCATGAATAATACGGACCGGATGCTTGTCGCAACCACTGACCGAATCGAGCACAACAAGCCCATGAACCAAATAGAGAAGTATGGTGCCGAAGAGAGGACTCGAACCTCCACCCGGTTGCCCGGACTAGGACCTGAACCTAGCGCGTCTGCCAATTCCGCCACTTCGGCCTTCTTTATGTCTCGTAACCAATGCAGCAGTGGACCGGCGCTGGTCCGCTGCCGCCAGCTGTCGGCGCGAAGCTCGAAAGTGTAGCAATTCGCAGAGTTGCTTCAAGCGGAAGACGCTGGGGATTCAGGTTGCCTCGTAGGTCGACCCATGAAATTCAACCGACTCTCATGCGATAATCAGCGCGGGATCGCGTAACGACCCCCAAGAAATTCGTGGCGATCGCTTCGGCTTGATTCTGCGATCCTGAATGGGCCGGAATTGCCGGGGAGACACCTGGTCTGCTCGTGGCTATCTTATGTACTGAAAGATGAGCATCGGGGAGGCCTCAGCGAGTCTGCCCGGGCAATCTCTAATGACAGTGAAGCCTCCACCCACTGGCCCAATCAACGCTTTGGGGGCGCGCAGCTTTGGGTTGAGTGCGAGGATCGACGCCGCGAGTTTTCGAGTTAGGGTGACCCACCCTGAACTTGACCCAGCCCCTGGCCTCGGCGACGATAATGGCATGAGATCACGATTCTGGTAACCTGTGAACGTATCAAAGATATGGCGTTATGAACCGTTCTGCTGAGCCCCCGGCTGACCGTCTGAGTGAAGCCTACCGGCTCTTTCTCGATTACCGCCGGAATCCCGATCGCCCGCCCCTCGAGACCTTCCTTTCCCCCCCCGCTGGCCTCCGTGACGTGCTCGGGCCGATGTTTGAGAAGCCAGCCAGCGGCCTCGAGCT
>CAYZYD010000129.1:0-1159 GCA_964482505.1 uncultured Planctomycetia bacterium
ATCGGCGGCATTCGCTCCGAGGGGAAGCGCAAAGGCGATCGCCATCGTTGCGATTATCGAGCCCGCGTAAGACTCAATGAGGTCGGCTCCCATCCCGGCGACGTCGCCGACATTGTCGCCGACGTTATCCGCAATCGTGGCAGGGTTCCGCGGATCATCCTCGGGGATCCCCGCTTCGACCTTGCCGACGAGATCGGCACCAACGTCAGCCGCTTTCGTGAAGATTCCCCCGCCGACGCGGGCGAAGAGCGCGATCAGCGAGGCACCAAACGAAAACCCGAAGATGGGCTGGATATAGTTTTCTTCGGGAGCGACTACCGACTTCCAGATCAAAAAGAGGGTGCAGATCCCCGCGAGGCCGAGACCGACCACGGTCAGCCCCATCACCGAACCCGACCTGAAGGCGACGGTCAAACCCTCCGAGAGACTAGACTTGGCAGCCTCAGTGGTTCGAACCGCACTCTGAGTTGCAGTCTTCATCCCGATCCAACCGGCCAGGCCACTCAAGAGCGCGCCGAGCGTAAAGGAGACCGCGGTCTCCCAGCCGATGAAGATTCCGAGGACCGCCGCGAGCACAACCACAAAGATCGCAAGGATCTTGTACTCCGTAGTCAGGAACGCCATCGCGCCCTCTTGGACCGCCTTCGCGAGTTTCTGCATGCGGTCGTCACCGGGCGACTGCTTGCTAATCCACGTCGTCAGATAAAACGCGTAGCCGATCGCAATCGCAGCCGTGACGATGCCTATGACGGCGTAAGTCATCGGAAAAGCTCCGCTCTCTATTTCTCTCTGGGGAAGGAGTCTTCGATTAAGAGTCTGGGTGTGGCGTCTGACATATCCCCGAAGATCCCTGCATTCCGTTCGCAGAACCCGGCATTCACCCGAAGATCGGGCCGCAGAGCGCATTCAGGCTGCCCAACGCATTAGGGGGAGTGTAGGGATGGTCGCGCCGCCGCTCGGAAGCGGCCGCCGACAACCGAGAGATTCCGGGGTCAGTTGTGGAGGCTGAACGAGGGCCGAGCGGGTCGGTCGACGGGGACTTCAGTCGCAGTTTGAAAAGAAGAGCGCCCAGATAACACAACTCATCCGGATCTGCAAGGCAGTGTCCGACTTGGAGGCTGAGTTGCAGGTCCGGTCGACCGCCCCGGCCCAAAGAGCA
>CAYZYD010000129.1:1259-8751 GCA_964482505.1 uncultured Planctomycetia bacterium
CCGCAAGAAGGGCTCAGTAGGAAGGGAAGGACACAGTAGGAAGGACACCGTGAGAAGGACACAGTGAGCAGGGAAGAGGCTAGGTATGCAGTGCCCCACCGACACACTGAGCCCACCGGTACACTGGGCCACCGATACACTGAGCCACCGAAACACTGGGCCACCAAGACTGGGCCAGGGCCCGCGAAACCTACTTAATGTTGGACATCGTCCCATTGTTACGGCCCGCGAGCTGCTCCATAAAGGGGAAGTTTGCCCCCTCGAAGCAGAGCGTGTGGATTGTGACGCGCTTCCACCGGTTGTCGGCCGTCAGACGATCGACGATGGGCAGCCAGGGCTTGATGATCTTCCCTCTGCCGTCGGTGGGAGAGCCATCCGATAGAAGAATCACTGTGTCGACATCGGGGATACCGAGAGCGGTCATCATCGCGGGCTCGGTGCTAGTGGTCGATTCGGGCTTCCAGTCCTGGACAAACTTGATCGCTCGACGCTTGTTGGTGCGCGAGGCACGCAGCAGCGAGTCCTCACGAAAGGGCATCACCTTCTTGTTGTAGGCGATCACTCCGAAGTGAACGTCATCGCGAAGCTGGTCGATCGCTTTGATCAACTCTCGTTGCGCCATCTCGAGTCGAGTGGGAAGGAGGTCGCCGTCCTCTGGCGCATCGCTGTCTTCGCTCGTCTTCATCCGTTTTTCCATGCTGCCCGAACAGTCGATGACAAAGACGACGCGTTTCGACGAAACCTCCAGCCCGAAGATCTTCGGTAGGTCGACCTTGCGCTCGTCGGGGCGAGGACGAAAGACGCCGGTTTTGGCCCGGTTGACATCGGTGTTGGAAGGCGGCTTCCACGAGTCGCGGTTGAGGAGCCACCAATTGGACCAGTCCTGGTGGCTTTCGTAGTTATATCCCGTGATCGCAGCTAAAGAGATCCTCGTCTCCGCCCAGAGGGTTTCACGAAGATCTTCGACCTTGCCGTGAAAGCGAATCAGCGCGTCGATCGCCTCCTTGGCCGGTTTGTTTCTAAGCGCCCGGAGAATCTCGACAATGAGAACGTTGTCTTTGAGTTTGTTCAGACTCTCAGCCAACGGAGTAATGGTCTCAGGAGCTGGAATAAAGCCGAGCGCTTCGATCACGAGAATCGCTTGGGCTCGGTTCTTGGGTTTCTTGAGCAATGTGGCGTAGTAGTCGATGCAGCGCGTTTCCCGGACCGAAGCGAGGGCAACCCGTACTCCTGTCGCCACTGGCTCCGCGGGGTACTGCAGGCCGATGGCGATGATCTTCTTGAGAATCTTGGGATCCTCGGCGCGCGCCAAAATCGGCAGCCACTCGGCGATCGCCTTTTCGTCATTCCTCTGTAGCGCCGATTGAATTTCTTTGAGCGCTACCTCGGGGGTCAATTCTCTGGCCGGGTCGTCCGCGTTCGCGTCGGCGGACCCGATCACCGCGAGGAGAGTGAGAACCGACAGTTTGACGAGAGCTTGCCGCATATTCACTTGAGCTCCTTGTAAATCCCCTTGTTCTCCGCGGCAAGTTTGGCCATGAACTTTCGCAGACTACTGCCCCCTTGCTTGAAGCAGATCGTATTGAGGCGAATCCGGCGGAACCGATTCTTACTCTTGACGAAGGTGAGAATCGGCTCGACGTCGAGGAGCTGGTTGTTCCGGCGTGGAGCGCCATCGGAAAGCAAAAACATCGTATCGACTTCGGGATACTCAAACGCGACCTGGAGCGCTGTATCGGTATGCGTCTCACCCTGGGGATTGAAGTCTTGGATGTAACGGATGGCTTGACGCTTGTTGCGGACGGTGGCGGGGACGAGCTTGTCTTGATAGGCGAGAACCTGGTGCGAAAAGGTCAGAATGTCAAAGGTTGTGGTGGGTTCGAGCTTCTCGATAACCGCGATCAATTCTGCCTGCACGCGTCGCAGACGCTCTCGAGATTCCGGGGGCGGGCCGTCTGAGTCTTGGTCCTCGGGAAGCGGGTCGCGTTTGCGCATACTGCCCGAGACATCCATGATAAAGAGCACTCGATTGGTCGCGACTTCGAGCCCGAAGAATTGCGGGGGTGGCTTGAGCACCGTCGTTTTTGAAGACTTGCTGGGGTCGCGGGGTTTGCGGACAAAGCCCTTCTTGTGCGCTCTCCAAAAACTGCGCCAGTCGGCGGCGACGTCGAAATCTTTGTGCGTCAGTGAGTCGAGCGCACTGCGAATCTCTTTGTGGATCAAGCCGTCCGACTGACCCTTCTTCTCGCGGTAGTCGAGGGCGTCGATGAGGTATTCCACCATCCCGATCGAATCCCGTTTGACGACAACTTCGATCGCCGCGAGCACGACGGGCTTAGCGGGATCGTAGAGCGCCTGAGCGATCGCTGTCCAAGCGCTCTTCTCGTTACGAAGCCCGAGCGCAAACACGAGCGAAACCCGGACGCGGTGATCCCGAGACTTGTTGGCCATTTCAGCCATCTTCTCGATCACTTCCGAGTCTTCGGGAATTTTCCGTAGCTCTCGGATAATAAAGCGTTCGAGATCGTAGTTATCGACGGTGAAGCCGATCTGACAGACCGTCTCGATCGCGGTCGGGGAATCGAGCTCGATCAAGCCTTGGACCGCTTGCATGGCCCGGGGTGTATCCCCCTGAATTATCGATTGCTTGAGATCCTTCTTGAGCTTCGAGTAGGAATCGCCAAAGGCGAGCTGGCCCGCGCTCAGAAGAAAAATACAGGCCAGGGAAAGCAAAACGAGCTGCTTGGGCTTCATCAATTTCCCTCAGGGTCTGGGGTGGGCTTCGGGAGCGGTCGATCGGGGCTGAATCGCCCCACGATCATAAACTCAGAAGGTTGGTTGAACAAAGGGGTGCGGCACTGGGTGTGGGCCTCCCCCTCGCCACGGAGAGAGGCATTTCGATTCGATCTCTCTGTCTGAAAAAACCGCGCTTCTGAAAGCGCTATTACCAGGTGATCTTGCAAGGCCGGGGCCGGGCTCGTTTGCCGTCTCCGGTCGCTGATGCGATTCTTGGTTACAACGAGAGACGAAGCGAGTTTCGTCTCGGGGATCTTGTTCCCCGACAAAGGCAAACTGCCCGAAAGGGCGGGACGCAAAGCCACGGGCCCCAACGCCTCCGACCCCTCGGGTCGCACGGCACGGGCAGCCGGGCTACCGAAAGGAACATTGTGCTCAATCATTGCGGACCTGGTCAAGCGAGCCGATCGTCTCGAGCTATGCGATCTCGCAAGACCTTCCGGCCGGCGGGGTTCCTTCAGTTTTCAACCGCCCATACTCGGCTTATCTTCGCAGGTTTGCTCGGCGCAGCCGCCCTCGTTAGCGCGAGCTGCAGCGGTGGAGGCGGGAGCAGCGGACCGGTGACCCCGGCGACCGTCAGCTCCTTTTTGGTGGTTCCGGGTGCGACGACCACCGAGCTTACCGTCACCCTTACCTCAGCAGAAGGACGGACGGTCGACCTGATCGTTGCGTACAGCGAAGACCGCGGCCTGACTTATCAGAACGCAACCAGCCTGACGGGTGAGACGACCAACCTGGCCGCTTCGGAGTCGGGCACGGCGCACGTTATCACCTGGAACCAGACCGCGGATCTCAGCAATGTCAATCAAGCCGATCTGCGGATGAGGGTCACACCGACCGATTCGGCGAGCGGGGACATGGGTACGCCCGTTACCTCAAACGTGTTTGCGATCGGGACCAACTCCGCCCCAACGATAAACTCGATCACCACTCCGAGCTCACCCGCCGGGGGAACCGTGACGATCGATTACACCCTCTCTGATCCCGAGAGCGATACAGTTGAGATCGCCATCGCCTTCTCGACTAACGGTGGTAGCACTTGGGAGAACGGGACCGCGGACTCGGGAGGCGATGGAGCTGTCGCGGTGACGACCGATACGAGCCCCGTAAATCGCAGCATCGTCTGGGACGCGCACGGCGATATCCCCGATCTCACGAGCGCCACCGTCCGCGTGCGCCTGACGCCATCCGATACCGCCTCGGGCACCGCCATGACGACGGCTGACTTCACGATCAACACCATGTCGCCGAGCGTCACCCTTCTGACCGTTGGCGAAATCCCCGAGACCATGAACGGATCGACCTCCTACACCGATGGAGGCGGGGACACCGTCAATTTCAGCCTGACGATACCGACCCAAGGAAGCCAGCTGCGCGCCGAGTACGAGTCGGGCTCGGGTGGATTTCCGATTGATATCAACACGCTCTCCATCACAGCCGACCAGGACTTTGGCAGCCTGACCGCGGGCGCAAACCTCGGCGGCGAGTTCGATCCGAACTCATCCCAGGCGCTCTGGACCGTGCCGGGCGGTAATGCTCTGACCTCGGGGGTCAATGTCACCCTCTCCGCGCGGATTTCAGACAACCTGGGTAACCAGTCCACGGCCACCACCCTCACCGTCAAAGCGGTGCAAGCTTCGGGGGGTCTCGAACCGTTTGATTTCGTCGATACCTGGCATATCAATTTTGATTCGGATCTCTTTGAAACCACCTTTTCGGGGACGAGTACGATCGCGGTCGTCTCGACTGCGGGCGCAAACGGCACCGCCGACTACACCGAAGACTTAAGAATCCTCGGGCTCCAATCCTCCTCCCCCACCGCGCCATCGGACAGCCTCGGTACAAACGCGATCCTTCTCGACTGGGTCAAGACCGAGACCATGGGGCGGCTCTTCGAGCTCTTCGGCAAGAATTTCGACGGCACCGGGGACGGCTTCAATGCCAACTTGAGGTTTCAGACGACGAGCGCGGGCGCGACCTCGGCGATCCGAATCGGCGGGGACGACGCCCAGACCGGCTTTACGCTCGGCCGCGCGCAGTTCGATTACCGAAACGGCGGGGGAAACTCGAATACCAGCACGACTCTCGGAGTCTTTATCACCAATATGATCGAGTTCTATATCAACTCCTCGTTCACGTTTCAGAACGTCTTTAACCCGCTCGTACCGGGTCGAGGAACACCCGCCGGAGAAGACGCTCTCGACCATATCGTCCTGGCTCCGAGCTTCGATCGCTTGAGTGGATCGAATTCCGCGGCCGAGAACGACCGCTACGACGAAATCGCTACCGCGGTCGACGCGATGGCCAGGATCGGTGCGGTCGTACTCGCCCATGAAATCGGGCACTCGATCGGGCTCGTCGCCCAAGGCCTGCCCCCGGACGGGCTCTTCGGCGGCGTCACCGACGCTCCCTTCTCGGGTTTCTACACGACTGACTTTCACTTTGACTCGTCGGGAAACAACGTCATGGCGGCAGCCTTGAGCTTTTCGACGGCGTTGATTTCGACCTCGGACAAATATCACTTTAATGAACTCAACGAAGCTTATCTTCGAGAGTGGATCTTGCTGACGGAGTAACCATGCAGCTACTGACGCTATCGGTAATACGCAACCACTCCGGCTTGAGACTCCGCCTCGGGGCCCTTGGTGTACTTTCTTTACTCGTGTCGCTCACAACACCCGACGCCTCCGCGAACGACTTTTGGCCCCGGCTAAAAGGCGCTCAGGAAGCGTACTGGGGATCCTTGATCTCGATCGAAAACGGAGAGAGCGATCGCTGTCTCTGGATCGAGGTGAGGAGGGCGGAGAACTCAACGGAACAGGGGGGGTCCGAAGTTCTCCGTATCGTGGAACGGGCCGGACGGCTGCCGCACGCGACGCCGCTCGCGCCCGGCGACACGGGTCTCTTTCTCGTCAACCCGACCGGATCGCCCTCGGTCGAGTTTCCTGGTCACCAGGGCTGGATCGCCGGCTTCTGGAGGCTTGAGCCTGGAGATCCGGCCGACCTCTTTGGGCGCGTCGCCGGGCGCGAACTCGCGGGCAGTCCGCAGGTCGGCGCCGATCTTCTCGCGCTGGTCGAGGCGACTTCGCTCCGCTATCGATTGCTCGGACTGAGCGCGTTGCGTTGGTCAAACACCTCGCTCTCCGCTTCCGAAAAGAGCCGACTCAGCCAAGCCTTCTACGCCGAGTCCGACCCGCGGGGCCAGGCCGCCTTCCTCGAGCTCTTTCTGCTCAAAGAGTGGCCGCTCGCTCCGCGTGGTCTCGCCCAACTCGTGCTCGAGGTCAACGACCCCGAAGTCCAAGAGCTCACGCTCTACTACCTGAGTCGTTTTCGCAACGTCGAAACCGAGGCCGAATTGATCGTCGCTTACCCGGCCGCGGACAAGGCGACACGACTCCGGCTCATCAAAGCGTACGGTCGGCTCCAGATCGAAGAAGCTACAAACTGGTGGTACGACGCCCTGATCGACGGCGATGCCGAGTTAGCCGAGCGCGCACTCGAGTGTCTCGGTCAATGCGGGTCGCAGGAGGCCCGGGAGATTTTCATTCAACTTCTCTCGAGCAATTCGCTCGAAGTCCGCAAGGCGGCGATCCGCGGCTTGGCCACAATCGGCTGCCGCGCGTCGAGCCGAGTACTTCGCGATTATCTCGATTCGCTGGAACCGGAGTCGGCCGAGGCGGGCTTCGTTTCAGAAGTCCTCAAACACCCTTATCGTTTTGGACGCGTCCGCGTAAAGGTTCGCAATCCTTAGCAAAGAACAACTATGAACGACGAGCTCCGTGCACTCCTGACCGGGATTGCCAAGGAAGAAAAAGTCGGAACCCTCGTATTGGGAAAAGGCGACCACTGTCGACGGGTCTTCTTTTCCGGCGGTGAGGCGCACCTTCTCCACGCGGGGACGGAAAAGCGCATCGTGCCCGCCCCTCAGCTCTTTGCGAGCAATATCGCGTCCAAGGACCTACTCGGGCAGATCTTTGCTCGCTTGGTGGCTGAGGATTACACCGCGATCGACCTGCTCGAAAAGACAGGGCTCCTCTCCGCTTCGAATCGCGATAAGTACCTGACCCTCGCCCTGCTCGAAGAGCTGCTCTGGCTCTTCGAAAGGTTTGGACGCCGTTACCTCTTCGAAGCCGAAGAGGTACCCGAGGAAATCCTGACGTCGGACGTACCGGGCATTCGCCAAGAACTCCTCATCGACGCGCTCGCGTCGCGCACTGAGGAAGAGCGAGAGATCAACGCTCTCTTTCCCGATCCCGACGAGAAACCGGTGCTTTCAGAACGCGGTCTCCAAGCCCAGAACGACGGTCGTCACTGGCTTTTTGGTCACGTCGCCGACCTCGTCGACGGCTTTCGCAACCTGAGCAGCTTACGTCGAGATTGCGCGTTCTTCCCGCACCGAACCATGCAGATTATCACCGCGGCGGCCCGCCAAGGTTGGATCAAAAAGACGACGCTCAAAGAGGTCCAACAGCTCGACTGCTCGCTGCTCCAGGGCGAGGAGTTTCTCGAGTGGCAAAAGCGGCTCGAGGTCAATCTCGAACTCGCGGTCGACGAGATCATCGTGCGCGAGAAGCTGGTCGAACTCTACGAAGTGATGGGCCGAAAAGAGGAGGCGATCTTCCAGCTAAATCTCAACGGCGACACTTACCACGGACGACGAGATGACCAGCAAACTCGCAGAGCATTTGACCTCGCC
>CAYZYD010000130.1:0-8717 GCA_964482505.1 uncultured Planctomycetia bacterium
GGCGGCCGAGCTCGACGAGCGCCCCGGGGAACGAGTCGGCTATCAGATTCGGTTTGAGCGCAAGGTCTCACCACGGACCCGCGTGGTCGTCGTCACCGAGGGAATGCTGCTTCAATACGCGCGGCGCGATCCCTTTCTCGAGTCGTTTGGGATTGTCATCTTTGATGAGTTCCACGAACGCCATCTCGATACCGATGTCGGCCTTGCGCTCGCGCGACTCGTGCAGCGCGACTTTCGACCCGAGCTCAGACTTCTCGTGATGTCGGCGACGCTCGACCTCGCCCCGCTCTCAAACTACCTCGGCGACGCCCCGGTTGTAAAAAGTGAAGGACGACGCTTCCCCGTCGATATCGAATACCGCGAGAGCCGACACGACGAAGCGCTCTCGGCTCGAGTTGCCAGAGCTCTTGAAACTCTCTCCCTCGACGAAGGCGACGGACTCGTCTTCTTGCCCGGCCGCGCCGAGATCGAAGCGACGCGACGCGATATCGAGTCGGCCTTCAAAGGTCGATTCGAAGTGCTGCCGCTCTACGGGGAGCTCCCGTTGGCTCAACAGCAGCGAGTCCTGAACCCCGCCCCGCGAAGCCGACAGCGACTCATCGTTTCGACCAACGTCGCCGAGAGCTCGGTGACGGTTCCCGGAGTTCGCGTTGTCATCGATACGGGGGTTTCGCGGCGTCCTCACTACGATGCGCGTCTCGGGTTTGATCGACTGGAACTCGAAGAGATCTCGCAAGCCTCGGCCGACCAGCGGGCCGGACGCGCGGGTCGCGAAGCTCCGGGGCGTTGCGTCCGTCTCTGGAGCGCGCGCGCCCACTCGCTGCGACCCGAACACGACACCGCCGAAATCCACCGCGTCGACTTGAGCCGGACTATCCTCGACCTCGCCGTCTGGGGTGAAGCAGAGGCGATCCCTTGGCTCGAAGCTCCGCCGGAAGCGCGCGTCCGCGAGGCGCGCGACTGGTTAACCCAAGTCGGGGCGCTCGCGCGCGGAGCAGCGACGCCGCGGGGCCGCAAACTCGCTGAGTTTCCGCTGCCCACCCGTCTCGGCCGCCTATTGCTCGCGGTCGAAGAAGTCGGCGAGCCCGAGGCCTTGAGTGCACTCGCTGCGCTCCTCTCAGAGCGCGACCCATTCGGCCGACGCCCCGGGCAAACGATCTTTGAAAAGAGTGGACTTCTCTTCGCAGACCGAGCGAGCGTTGACTCGGTGGTTCGCCTCGAGCGGGTCCAGGCGGTCAAAGCGCAACTCCTCAAGTCGCTCGATCGAGTCGAACTCAAACGTTCGCCAAAGAGTCGGGTCAGTCGACGAATCGACGCGCTCAAGATCGCCTATCTGCGGGCCTACCCCGAACGCGTGGTCGCGAGGGTCGACTCCAAAACGTCGTCGGTCCGGCAGGTCGGGGGGCAGCAGACCGAGCTTCCCGAGGGCACTCCACGCGACCACGATCTCTTCGTCGTCACCGAACTGACGGGGCGAGATCGCGGTCGGATCCGGATTCGCGAAGCGGTTCCGATCGAGCGCGAGTGGCTCGAAGCCGACCTCCTCGAAACTCGAGAGAGCTTCCGATTTGATCTTGAGTCCGAACGAGTCGTGCTCGAACGGTCGACGCAATACCTCGGGCTCAAACTCGAGACCAACCGAGTGGCAATCGCGGCCGACTCTCCCGAAGCCGAGCGTGCAAGTCGCGTTCTCGAGGAAGCGGCGGCTTCGGATCTCGACCGCGCTTTCGATCTGTCACGCCCCGAACTTCTCAATTGGGAGGCGCGCATCGCCGCCGCGAAGAGTTGGAACCCCGCACTCGACTTGCCCCGGTCGGGGCGAGACTTCCTCGTCGATTCGCTCGAGGTTCTCTGCCGCGGGAAGCGGTCATTCGACGAACTCCGCCAAGTCGACCTCGTCGAGTTCTCTCAAACGTTTGCGACTTACGACCAGAAGCGAGCCCTCGACCGCGCCGCTCCACACTTCTGGACAACCCCGCGCGGTCGCAAGGTTCGGGTCGAGTACGAACCGGGGCGCCCTCCTCGACTCGAAGTCCGAATCCAGGAGCTCTTCGGTCTCGACGAAACGCCGCGCGTGAGCCCCGAATCCCCGACTACCCTCCTCACCCTGCTCGCCCCCAATTTCAGGCCGCAGCAGATTACCGATGACCTCGCCGGCTTCTGGGAGCGCACCTATCCTCAGGTCCGCAAGGAGCTCAGGGGCCGCTATCCCAAACTCCCCTGGCCCGAAGATCCGCGCACCGCCGAGCCACGATAAGACCCCTAGCAAGTGCGCAAGTGACCGTGAAATACGACGCATCTTGCAGATTTCAGCTTACATATACGGTCAAATAACTTAGATTCTTGCAAATTGTCACGCAATTCTGCGCCATCTTTAACTCCAACCCGAAGGAGCCCAATGAATCGCGACGCCGTGATCGAGGCGATCCGGTCTGAGAAGGTCGGATTTCTGCGACTTCAATTCACCGATCTCGTCGGTACGTCCAAAAACGTCGAGGTCCCCGTCTCCCAGGCCGAGAAGGCGCTCGACGGGCAGATCATGTTCGACGGCTCCTCGATTCAAGGGTTCACGCGGATCGAAGAGTCGGACATGCTCCTGCGCCCCGACCTCTCGACCTTTCAAGTCAATCCCTGGTCGCACGAAAGCGGCTCGCGCACAGCCCGCATCATCTGTGACGTCTACCTCCCCGACGGATCTCCGTTTCCGGGTTGTCCGCGCACCGTGCTCCGGAGACAGGTCGAGCGGGCGGCCGAGCTTGGCTACACACCGGTCATGGGGCCCGAAGCCGAGTTCTTCCTATTTGAGCGCGACACTTACGGCGACACACTCCCCGAAGAGACGCATGACTCGGCCGGTTACTTCGACCTCGGCCCACGCGACCAGGGTGAGGAGTGTCGTCGCGACATCGTTCTGATCCTCGAGCAGATGGGCTTTGAAGTCGAAGCCGCTCACCACGAAGTCGCCCCGGGTCAGCACGAGATCGACTTTCGCTACGCCAAAGCGCTCCCCTGCGCCGATAACGTCGTCACCTTCAAGCATGTAGTCCGGCGAGTCGCCAACGAACACGGGTTGACGGCGACCTTCATGCCGAAGCCGATCTTCGGAGAAAACGGTTCGGGGATGCACGTCCACCAGAGCCTCTTCACGCTCGACGGCAAGAACGCCTTCTTCGACGAGTCGTCAGACACCAAACTCTCGAAGATCGCACTCTCTTACATCGCGGGGATCCTCGAACACGCGTCGTCTTTTGTCGCGGTGACAAATCCTCTCGTCAATTCTTACAAGCGACTCGTGCCGGGCTACGAAGCCCCGATCAACGTCGCCTGGAGCGAAAAGAACCGGAGTCCGCTCGTCCGCATCCCGGCTCGGCGCGGAAATTCAACTCGCTGCGAAGTGCGCCTCCCCGATCCGGCGGCCAACCCCTATCTCGCTTTTGCTGTGATGATCGCGGCTGGGCTCGACGGGATCGAACGCGAACTCGACCCCGGGGAACCGGTCAATAAGAACATCTTCACGATGAGTCAGCGCGAGAAAAAGCGTCTGCGCATCGAACAACTGCCCTTCGACCTCAGCACGGCGCTCAACAACCTCGAGAAGAATCAGGTGATGATCGCTGCTCTCGGCGAACACGTCAGCTCGCATTACATCGAAGCGAAGCGCCAAGAGTGGACCAACTTCCTCGCGCACGTCCACCCGTGGGAGGTCGAGCGGTACATGAACCGCTACTGATCGCAGAACCGGCGCTCGAGCCACGAGGGCGAGATTTCGAGCTCCGGGCCTGCGCTTCGCGGCAGGTGCGGAGCGAAGGAAGATCGTGGAGTCGATTTTTTCGGGCGGGCGGTAAGCACGCAGACTCTCGGAGGGGGCCAAAGGGCCCCCTCTTTGCATCGAGAGAGTGCATTAAGGACAGCCGAACTCTTTCGAAAAACCGTCGGAGTGAGTCCGGCTACCACGAGGATATAAGTCGCGCTGACCGCGCCAAACGAACGCCATACGTTGACTCGTGACGCGGTTCAAATGGCGCGGCTCAGTGGATCTTTGGGGGCCACGACGTATCAGTGAATCTGTGACGTGATAGTCGGGTCGGTGACCTGGTCATCCCGCGCGAGCAACAGCGCCTTGCTCAAGATCTGAGCGAGTACCGTATCTCCCTCAAAGGGCAAGGCGACCGAGTCGCCCGGTTCTCGAGGGCCTTGCACGATACAGAGGTACTCGTCGTCGGGACTCATCAAGATGTTCGAGCTACCGAGATGGATCTTGTAGGTGCGGAGCTGGCCCTTCACAACGAGAAACCGCTCTTTGAGTTCGAGCCGGGTTGCGATCCTGAGCTTGGGGATAAGCCGCTCGAGAACTTCGCGACGCCGCTTGGCCGGGAGGTTGAGCGCACCGAGCGCGTAAGAGCTCCAGTACTGGCGATAGCGGGTCTCGCGATCCCGCCATTCGGCGTCGTTTCCGATACTCGACACGCCGACAAAGAGATCGACATCGCGCATCGCTTCCGAGAAAACGCGCGGCGGGATCGTCGTCAGTTCGAGAGGTCGACCCTCGCGCTGTCCGCGCAACCGAAGAAACCTGACTCGATCGGTGCTCAGGTAGAGCAGGAGGCCGATGTCGCTCGTCTCCGCGTCGATCGCATCGAAATCGCACTCGACCGCGAGGTTCCAGGCCGGGAGCTCGAGCCGAGCTTGAGTCGTCTCTTCACCGTCCCAGATTCCGCGCATCGCGTACCGCCAGCCCCGCGTTTGGCAGAGCGCGTTGAGCTGGTACTGCTTGAGGATGTGTGAAGCGAACCGCATCGAGTAGTGCCCACTGCGACGTTCCGCCTCGGTCACGCGATAGATCTCGCGATGCGCCTGTTTAAAGGGCTGCAAGATGTCGTGGTCCTCGAGAAAGTGGCGCCACTCGAGGGTCGCTTCGGGACGCTCGTCGATCGGGTGCCAGAGCTCGACCGCAGTTTCGGCTTCGGGCAGGCGAATCACGCGTCCTTCGCGATTTCTGAGTTCACCCTGGTGGTAGATCCCGGTCGTGGCTCCGTCGGGAGTAGTAAACCGCCATATGAGTCGCCTCGCCAAGGTCCCGACCAGCGGGTGGTCCAAGTAGTAACGCCGCCAATCGGGAAGCTTCCAAACCTTCGGCGTTACCATGAATTGCTCGAGCCGCGAGCGCTGGGCGGAGAGGGAACTCAAAATCTGTTTGCGCGCTTCGCGGAGGGCCAAGATCTCAGCCGGGGCGCTTTCGCGGATCCAGCGCGGAATCGGGGTCTGAAACTCGGCCCCGCGCAGAAACCAGATCCAATCGACGCGCCGACTCGACTCGATCTTGAGCTGGGTTCTCACCCCGCGGATCTCGGTCTCGAGCAAGCCGACCTCGGTGAGTCCAAAGTCGGGCACCCAGCGCTCCTCGATCTCCTCTACCGGGACGCCGAGCCGCTCGGCGGCGCCGGTCAGCGCTTTGTCGATCGACTTTCTGATCGATCGCTGCCTGACCCGCATCTTGAGGCGAGCGAGCTCGGAGACTGAGTCCGCACTCGCAATCTGCGCGAGCACTCGAGCCGCTGCATTGGCGATGCGAACCGAACGGGTTCGACCCGATTCCTTTTGGTAAGCAAACTCCGCCACGCGCGACAGCTCGCGTACCACTTCGCGATCCGCGATCTCGAGACAACTCCAGACGAGCCCGGTAAAGAGCGAGATCTGCTCTTCTGACCGGTCGAAGGGGGACTGCGACTTGAGGGCTCGAAGCCCGCTGAGAACCGCGGCTCGAAATCTTTCTACCGGGATCTCATTCAGATACCGCTCGAGCGACTTCGACCAACTCTTGGTCGGGCGGGTTCCGGTCAAATTGCGGAGGTGATTGAGAAGAGCCGACCAGGCGAGCGCCTCGGACGCGGGCAGGGGCTCCCACCCGCTGAGCTTCGATTCGTCGGACCGATCGGGCGGAGCTGGGCCATTCGGAGTGCCGGTATGTACGGCGATGAGCCACTCCGGCGGCTCGCGAAGTTGAGCTTGAGCACACAGGTTTCTGAATTGTTCGACCGAACGCCGCCACTCAACATTTGTCTCAGAAGCGAACCCCTCGGCGAGTCGTTCGATAGCGACGGTCAGATTCTTGGAGAGCCCCGTGCGATCGAGACGCGCCTCAAAGAGCTTGGCGAGAAGCCCAGCCGGGATCTCGGCCGGAGTCGGGTAGTCGGTGAAGCCCTCGACGAGTTCGACGAGTTCGCTATCCCGCCAAGGAAGCGAACGCGAGAGCAAGGTCGCCAGCAAGCGGGAGAGCGCGCTGAGTACGGGCCAATCGCGTTCGAGGCCGACGACTCGCCGGCGGAGATCGCCGATGAGAACCCGCGTCGCGATCTTCTGTTGATCGGGACCCGCGCTTAACAACTGTCGACCCGATCGAGTTTGATTCGGTTCGACGGCGACTCCGGGATGAACTTGAGCAGCTTCGTGGACATACTGAGCCAGTAGGCCACGGACGGTCCCCTCGGCGCGAGGAGCCGCTTCCGATTCTCGTGATTCCAAGGTGAGTGCTACCCTCCGACGAGAGGGACCAAGCGAACGAACGACACCTCGGGTTGGGTGTCGAGATCGATGGACTCATCGAGAGAGTCGGCTTGACGATCGCCGACGAGAACGAGCATCTCGTGGCGAGTGAAGCCGTCTATCGCGCGCTTGACTTGCGCTTCGGGATCGATCGGTCGTCGCGCGAGTCGCGGGTGACGACGTTCGGGACGGACGAGGGTCGCGCGACTGCGCTCCTCGCGATTGACGCCGACGGCGTTTTGACGCGCGGCCTCCTTGAGCACCCGGGCTTCGATAAGCTCCCTAACCGTAATCTGGTTCCCCATCCGCGTACTCTCATCGAGTTCGAGGACCCATTCACCGTACTGTTCTCCAGTCAGCGATTCATCGCGAACGGTTAGGGCGAGAGTCATATGTTGCCTTTCCGAATCCCAGCAGTCCCAAAATTTTTATCGCGTCGCTAGCAGCGGCATAACCGAAAGCGACGTTACAGATCCCAGTCCTTCACCCGCAGGGCGAAACGCGCTCGAGTCGTACTCGACCGGATCACCGACGAGCACTACTCACGGTCGTGGTCGAGAGCATAGAGACCGACAACCGCTGAGAGCCTCGAACGTCGCGTTCTCGGCCCTCTCTAAACGAATTCAAACGTGCAAGAAGAGCTGCAGAGCCCCGCTCTTTCAAGTGCCACCCAATTGGAGAACCGTGACGGTGACGATAGGGCAAGCGGTGAGCCTTCGCGCAATAGCACTCTGCCGGGCCCCCGGCAGCATCAAAACAACGACAGCATCAACACAACGGCAGTATCAAAACAAAATTGGAAGAGCTCCATAAAGGAGCTCGGAAATGCCCTTGAAGAGGGCAGGACGGAGAGGGCACGACGCAGAGCGCACTCCTCAAGCGCTCAATTGACGTCTCGATCTCAGCAACCATCTTGATAGCCAGTGGCCTACGAAAGGTGGTAACCAAAAAAATTCGTGGAGGCCACGCCTCTCATCCTGCAACGCAATCTCTGCACCTCAGTACTTTGCAACAAAGCCGATCTTTGCAACACGGTTCTCTGAAACACAGCTCTCTGAGACACAGCTCTCTGAAACACAGTACCGTCCGTCGACAGGCCACATGAGCAACCGTCCGCAAGCTGCGCAGCACTTCAACGACTTAGAAACAATCGAAGTCACTGCGCAATGAGAGCCATTCCGGAAGTGCCACAATCGACCACGTACGGGGTCATTCGCGTCACTCTCGCAATTGCGGGAGGCCGATTCTACACGTTTTGAATTTGGTTCAAGGCCTAACTCTGAGAATTGGATGGCTTTTCTGTTATGTGCGCGCCTTGACTTTCGTAATAAGGCAAAACTGATGCGCGACGCTCTCTTTCGAACTTCTTTTGAATCCCTCGACTCCAGATGCGCCCCATGAGATTTCTACGCTCGTAATAGCTCGCCATCACTCGATCGTGTTCGCGAATTTCATCGAGCAATTCTTCGTCTTGAGGGTAACGGTCGGTGTACGCAACTCGCGGTAGCCGAGGCTTGACTTCCTGAATCACGCTCGGGTAGCCGGCGCAGAGCCCGAAGAGCGGATAGATGAATGGCGGTAGATCGAAGAGTTCGCTCACCGCGGCCAGGTCAGTCCGAAGTCCGCCGATGTAGCAAACTCCGAGCTCTCGCGCTTCGAGCGCTACCACGAGGTTCTGGGCAAACAGCGCCGCGTCGATCACGGCGACGAGAAACGTCTCGAAGTTTTGAGCGTGCTCTTGGCCAGCCTCGCGACAGACCAGATGATGACGCCGCTCATCCGCGCAGACGATCCAGAAGAGCGGTGACTCGGCGACGTAGGGTTGGCCACCCGTCAGCTCGACGAGCTTCTGGCGCCGCTCTACGTTCGTCACTCGGATCAGCGAGTAGGCCTGAACATGGCTCGAGGTCGAAGCCTGTTGGGCTCGAGTGATCGCCTCCTCGACGAGAGTCGCGGCGACCGGTCTTTCTGAGAACTCACGGCAGCTCGCGTGGCGAGCGAGCGTTCGCCATACCAGTTCCCAATCGGAATTGGACTCCATGGATTCGGGTACCTTTCAAGAGGTCAGCGCGAGGCGGACCCGCGGTCGGCGAGCTATCATTCAATCGCCGAAAAACTGCTTTCGATGCGGGAGGCCGAGCTTCCTTCGCCCAGCGCCCCCGGCGAACCTCGAC
>CAYZYD010000131.1:0-224 GCA_964482505.1 uncultured Planctomycetia bacterium
GTTGACCCCTCGAGCTCGGAAGCAACCAGATCTGGCCGTCCGATTCTTCGCCCGAGACGGCGGCCCCTTGCGTCGATATCTGCTGCCAAACGACTGCTTCACTCAATCCAAACAGCGGACCGAGCGCCGCGATCGGTAGCGGTGATACAAGCGAGGCGGAGAGTGAAGCCACTTTCGAAGTCGCGTTCGTTTGCTGGCTCGAATGGTCGCCCCAACCAGCGAAC
>CAYZYD010000131.1:234-8713 GCA_964482505.1 uncultured Planctomycetia bacterium
CGTAGCTGTAGGTCTCTTGGTCAAAGTCCCTTGAACCAGAGAACCACGCGCCCGGCAATCCGCCCCTGACTTGCCACAGCTCGTCGAAAAGGGCGTGCTCGGAATCCGAAGTCCCGCCCTCTGCGCGGTACAGCTCAAACTCGAGCCAGGCTTTGCGGATCTCCCCCTTCGGTAGCGGCGAGAGAATGATCTGGTGGTAGGGATACCCCGCTCCTTCGAGGCGTCGTTTGAATGGCTTCGGATCTCGGGTCAGGGGAAAAGACCAGAGGAAGCCGCGGTCACCCTCGTCTTGAATGATCGCCTGGGTCAGCTTGAGGAGCTCAGTCTGCTGGTCGACGTCTGGGAAGGGTAGACCGTCGATCAAGAGAAGGCGGTGCGAAGCGCGCGTCCAACGCAGCCGATCGAGTTCGTGGTAACCGCGCAGAGCGATGAACTCACAGAGATCGCCTCGGGAGTTGAGTAAGCGGGCGGCTTGACCGAGTAGCTCCGACTTGCCGGCCCCTTCGGCCCCCAACAAGCAGAAGTGACGACTCGATCGACGCGCAGCCCAATCAAGGAGCATCGAGAGTTCTTCCTCACGACCGACGAGTAAATTCCGCTGAGGGCGTCGAGCGATCGGAAGGGCAGGGGAAGGGGGCGAAAGCAGCGAGAGCAACTCTTCTGAGTCGCGGGGCCGATCGGCTGGGTCGACCGCGGTCACCGCTAAGATCCACCGCTGCACCGAATCCGGCACCGCGATCGTCGACTTTCGCAACCATTGCGAACGGTCTGCAGTCTGGTGCCAAACTCGCCAAGATTCGCGATCGCGAGCCATGAGCTCGCGCCCCCTGAGAAGTTCGAAAAGACACATGCCGAGCGCGTACAGATCGACGGTCGAGTTCAATGTCCCCGATCGGCGCCAGAGTTCGGGTGCTGCATAGGGGGCCGTAAACCCGGCCACCGGCGCACCCACGGGACGCGCCATCCCGAGATCGATCACGCGACAGCTCAGCTCCGGTGGCGTCCCTTCGGAGAGACGGTAGAGAATATGCGCAGGTTTGAGATCGCTGTGGATGAGGTTCTGCTGACGAAGCTCAGTCAACACTCGGCAGACCTCTGCCACGATGGCTTCGAGGAGGTTCCAGTCGCGAGGCAATTCGAGTTCGTGAAACGACTTTCCTGCGAAGTACTCACTCGTGAAGTAGGAGCGTTTGTCGCTGAGCCGACCTGCGTCGTAGACGGTCGCTAACGATCGGTGGCGCAACCGCGTGAGCTGACCGAACTCGTCCCTCCCGGTCGGCTCGCCTGACTTGGAAGAATTGAGCACTTTGACCGCAACCAAGATTCCCCCTTGGAACTGGTCGCGAGCGAGGAAGACCGAGGCCTCTCCGCCCGAGTCGAGTGGCCGCAGCAGTTGGTACCGCGCTCCGAGTTGTTGCTCGAGGTTATCTGATGACATTCGCCCAAAGCTCAATTTGATCAACTCTTGAGGGCGGAGCCCTCAGTTGGATTTTGTAAGCGCTGACAGACTATTGTAGCCTTTTTGGGGAGATGAACATTCCGCGAGGTACAGAGGCTGGGCTTTTTTTGATGAAAGACTTAATCGAGCTATTAGAGCTTAAGCTGTCTGACGACGGCTTATCGGCCCGTCTGCGTGCTGTCGGTGCTTATCCGTCGGCCGCCGCGGTCTCGGTCGATGACTTGATCGAGTTTCTCGATCGCAAAAACGTCGTCTTTGGTATCGATCAAGAACAGCTCACCGAGTTTCTCCGTCTCTGGTCCCACCCAGATTACGATCCCAGCCGGGCGGAGCCGATCACGATTGCTCAAGGGACTACTGCCCTCCCACCGAGTCCTCCAACCCTGCGCCGGCTTCACCCGCCGGTCCGCTCGGGGCACAACCCCGTGCAGCTGCTGCCCCTCTACGTCGCCAAAGGGGAGGCGATCTTCATCGAAGAAGAACCGAAGCCCGGAAAACCGGGGCAGAAGGTTACGGGAGAGGTGGTGCCGATCCCGAACTCGAGCAGCCAGAGGCCGAGGCTCGGCCCCGGCATCAGCCACGAAGAGAACCGTTGGGTCGCGACTCGGAGTGGTTTCCTGAGTCGCGACGGCGACATCATCATGGTCAGTACGACCCTCCATCATCACCGAGATCTCCCCGCCCGCGAATATCACTGGACCGGCAATGTTCGCATCGTCGGAAATCTACTCTCCGGCGTCGAGCTCATCGTCGGGGGATCGGTCGAGATTCAGGGGGATGTCCACGACAAAGTGAGAATTCGGTGCCACGGTGATGTCAACATTCGCGGGCAGATCAGCGGCACCGGGACTCGGATCACCGCGCGAGGTCAGATTACCGTGGGGGGGCTCCAAGGAGCTCAATTGATGGCTGATCAAGATGTCATTTTGATGGGCGATGCCGAGTACGCGCGCATCCGGACCCATAGCAATTTCATCGCAATCGAGCACCAATCGGTCATCAAAGGTTCGCGCATCGAGGCAGTACGGGGGGCGAGAATTCGCAGTATCTCGGACGATCCGACCGGTCAAAAGACCTCGGTAACAGTCGGAGTCTCCGAGTGGCTCGATGAAGAGTTCCGCGCCCTCGACGATGAGATTCAACGTTGGCAGACTTACCATCAGAAGATCTACGCCGATTTCCAGAACCAGTATCGGGAGCTACTCGAGGATCGCACCAAAATTCATAAACTTCCCCAAGCGATGCGCGCTCAGTACGAAAACGCGCACAACGAAGTTCTGAATGAACAGAAGCGTATCGACGAGAAGATGAGCGCGCTCAAGACTCAACAGATAAGACTGCAGGAGCGCCGCAATCGCGACGAATCGGCGGTGATCACCATATTAGATCGCGTCGAGGCGGGTAGCCGATTCTCCGTGCGAGGGCGCGCTTACTCGCCCGAGAGCGACCTCACCAAACCGACCACCCTCTTCGTCCACCCCGACACCGGGCGAGTCCACGCCATGCCGACCGCACTCTACGAGTCGTCGGAATTGTATTCGGTCGGAGGGTGAATCCCTTGACCTCGCGACAATCGAGGCTTGCCGTAATGCTCGCGAAGTCAGGATGCGAGTTGTGAGGCGAGGGATCTCCCGTTACAGTTCCTCCCGGTCGAGACGGGCGTCCTCCCAGCTTTCGGGCAGGGCTCATAGCAATTTATACGCAGAGAGACTTGATACGCAGAGGGACATTGATTCGAAGAGAGCCATCAGCATGAGGACCCGAGGGGTATTTTCGGGGGTCGTGCCCTCCCGATCTCATTCGAAGTCCATAGATCTTGGTGGAGATGTGAATTGAAAAAGCCCCCCGCACCTGCGGTTTCTTCGCTCGATGAGTTGGCTGAGGTTGTGCACGAACGGCGAGAGCGAGGAGAGCGAGCGGTTCTCACCAACGGCTGCTTCGATCTCTTGCATGTCGGTCATCTGAGATCACTTGTCGACGCTCGTTCTCAAGGTGACTATCTGATCGTCTGCATCAACGACGACGCTTCGGTCCGGCGCGCAAAGGGTCCCGACCGGCCCATTCACCCCGCCTCGGAGCGGGCCGAACTACTGCTCGCCCTCGAAGTGGTGGATCTTGTCGCAATTTTTTCGGAAGACACCGTCGACCCTATCCTCGAATGTCTCAAGCCCGAAATTTACGCCAAGGGAACCGATTACCGCCCCGAGTCCATCCCCGAGGCCGCGACCGTGCAGAGCTACGGCGGTAAGATCGTCATCGTGGGGGACCCCAAGGATCACTCCACCCAATCGATTGTCGAACGGCTGAAACCGGGAGAGGGGCAGCCCACTCGGAACTAAAGGACGGCTCGGTTTCTGCCGAACCTGAAGCTATCCACAGCGTTTTTTCATGCGGTTTGTTCAAACGTCTCGACTCAGCTAAAGTCACTTCGGCTGAGCTCGGCGACGACAAACCCCGACGACTCTGCGTTCAACCCGGCCTCCCCTCAACGTCTTCTTGGGCCGGTTTTTAACTTTCGGGCCTGACGCGTTCAGAGAAGAGATCCTCGATGAGTTCCGAGCAGAAGACTGCCTTGATTACGGGGATGACGGGCCAAGATGGCTCTTACCTCGCTGAGTTTCTGGTCCAGAAGGGCTACTCCGTAGTCGGCATGGTGAGAAGGTCCTCCGTCGAACGCTTCGAACGAGTGGAAGAGCTCCGCGATCATGTTCATTTTGTGCAGGGAGATCTCCTCGACCAATCATCGATGAGTTCGATCATCCGGAAGTACAAGCCGCGCGAAATCTACAACCTCGCGGCGCAGTCCTTTGTACCGACTTCGTGGGAGCAACCGGTCCTGACCGCCGAGTTTACCGCGGTCGGGGTCACGCGCCTGCTCGAGGCGATCCGCGAGACCGATCCATCGATTCGCTTCTATCAAGCTTCTTCGAGCGAGATGTTCGGCAAGGCTCAGGAAGTCCCGCAGCGAGAGACGACTCCGTTCTACCCACGCAGCCCCTATGGGGTCGCCAAGGTCTACGCCCACTGGATAACGGTGAACTATCGAGAGTCATTCGGGCTCTTCGCCTGCTCGGGGATCCTCTTCAATCACGAATCGCCCCGACGCGGCCGCGAGTTTGTCACCCGAAAGGTGAGCGACGGGGTCGCCCGAATCAAACTTGGACTGCAACAGAATCTCTCGCTCGGTAACCTCGACGCAAAACGCGACTGGGGATACGCCGGTGATTACGTCGAAGCCATGTGGCTGATGCTCCAGCAAGACGAGCCGCGCGACTACGTGATCGCGACCGGGGAAACACACTCGGTGCAGGAGATGGTTGAGCTCGCCTTCTCTCACGTCGGCCTCAACTGGGAAGATCACGTCGTCGTCGATCCCCGTCTCGTTCGTCCCGCGGAAGTCGATCTCCTCGTCGGTGATTCAAGCCTCGCCCAAAAAGAACTCAATTGGCGGCCCAAGACGAGCTTCGCCGAGCTGATTCAAGGGATGGTCGACGCCGACCTCGAACGACTTCAGTCGCAGCTGACCTCAAAAGTCGATTGATGAATCCGGCGGGACCGAAGGAAACTCCTCAAGCTTAGAGGGTTCCCTCGGGACCGAGGAGAGTGTTCGAGCAACGCCCTCTTTTCCCAAATTCATGGATGAATAAGGACTCGAGTAGACCGTGAGTCGTGTTCCCGACGAGACGAGTGAGAGACCTTCTGCCGCCCCAGTCCTGGTGACGGGAGCGACAGGCTTCGTCGGTCGTCACCTCTGTCTCGCGCTCGAGGCCTCGGGGCAATCCCTCGTGCGCGTCGATCGCACGCGCAAGGAGCCGAGGCCCGCCACCTCAGCCGATAACTCCGTCGAGGTTCTTCCGCTCGAGCTTCCGGACCCTATTCGCACGAGGCAAATTCTTGAGCAGCAACGTCCGCGCGTCGTTGTCCATCTCGCCGCCTTAAGTTCGCCGCGCCAGTGTGAGGCCAGCCCGGAGCTCGCCCGGCGCGTCAACGTCGAGGGGACACAATCAATCGTCGAAGCGATCCAATCGTTGGATTTCGACTGTCGGTTGATCTATATCTCGTCGAGTATGGTTTACGGCCGCGGAGACGAGTCCTGCCCCATCACCGAAGAAACTCCCTGCCGACCCGTATCGGTCTACGGTCAAACCAAACTCGAGGCGGAGACGATCGTTCAGTCCCTGGGGAATAGCTTGATTATGCGCCCATTCAACCATTTCGGCCCAGGGCAGCGGGACGACTTCGCCATTCCGAGCTTCGCGCGGCAGATCGCCGAAATCGAGTTGGGGCGGCGCGAAGCTCGACTCGAAGTGGGCGATCTCGAAGTGAAACGCGATTTTCTCGATGTCCGAGATGTTGTTTCGGCCTACCGACGCGCGATCGAATCGATCGACCTGCGCGGAATCTACAATCTCTCATCGGGTCGGGCGGTCCAACTGCGGGCAATCGTTGAAGAACTGCGGGCGATCGCCGAGAAGTCCTTTGAAGTGGTGGTACGCCAAGACCGGGTCCGACCCGGTGAGCCTCGCGAGATCGTCGGATCCAACCAGCGACTCGCGAGCGCTCTTGACTGGCGACCCGAACTCACGCGCAAGCAGAGCCTTCGGGACCTCTTAGATTACTGGAGAGAGCGACTCGTTGAATCTGGCTGACTTGCGCGTCACCGAAGTGGGACTTGGCGCGCTCCAAGGGCTGACCGAGTTTCTCCCGATCTCCTCAAGCGGTCATCTCCAGGCGGTCCGAACTCTCATCCCCGGATCTGCGACCAGCGATCTCAACTTTGATATTCTCGTCCACCTCGCAACCCTGGGATCGGTGTTCACGATCTACTGGCGCGACTGGCGCGGACTGCTCTGGGGCGGGTCGGAGTGGACACCGCAGATCCGCCGCGACTGGTTTATCGCCATAGTGATCGGCTGTATTCCCGCCGGGCTCGCGGGTCTCTTGCTCAAAGACACGATCGAAACTCTCAGCGACCGCTACCCACTCTCGATCTCGGGTTTCTGGTTGGTCAGTGCCGCCATTCTCTATTCGAGCCGAAACCTCGACCGCGACATTCTGAAGCCGATCGATTGGAAGGCGGCGCTCTGGATCGGCAGCTGGCAGGTGCTTGCGCTCTTCCCCGGCGTTTCGAGATCGGGGACGACGATCGTCGCGGCCCTCTGGTTTGGGATCGGACGCGCGGAAGCGGCTCGCTATTCGTTCTTTATGGCGACACCGCTCATCGTCGCCGCGACGGGGCTGCAATTGCTCGAGACGCTCGAGTCCGAGACCAGCCTTTCGAGCACGCCCTGGGGGAGTTATCTCGTCGGTGCGGTAGCGGCGTTTTTGACCGGAGTCTTTGCGCTCAAGCTCCTCGTCGGCATGCTCACGCGCGGAGCCCTCTACGGCTGGTCGTACTATCTCGTCGCGGTCGCTGGGCTTTATGCGCTCTGGCAATTCCTCCATCCCACCTGATACGCGAGACCGCTACCTCTAGAAGCCGGTTGACGCGGCTGGTGGATGATTCAAGACTTGCAGGGCGGGCTCGTATATTACGCCGGCCTCAATCGTTCAGCGCAGTGAAGTCCCCGCGCGCAAGCCGTCGGGAACCAGAATCCGAACCGGTCGCATTCCAATCCCAAGGATGAGTCCCACCGCCGCGAGAGAGCTCAAAAGCGAACTCCCCCCAAGGCTCATCAGGGGTAGCGGAAGTCCCGTGACCGGGGCCATCCCGACCGTCATGGCCAGATTGACGAACGTCTGAAAGGCGAGCTGGGTCGTCAGGCCGACGACAACGAGTCGCCCGAAGGGCTCGCGAGTGCGATAGGCGATTCCATAACAGGAGAGATAAAGCAGCGTGTAGAGGAGGAGCAGAGTGAGCGTCCCCCAGAGTCCCCACTCTTCCCCGATCACCGCGAAGATGAAGTCGTTGTGATCTGCGGGAAGATAACCGAGGGCGTTGTGTTCTCCCGCGAAGAGGCCCGCGCCATTCACTCCGCCCGACCCGATCGAAATCAGCGACTGCCGAAGCTGATAGCTCTGCTCTCGGACCGCCTCATTGTACGGGTTGAGAAAGACCAGTAATCGCATTCGCTGATACTCGTGCAGAGCGAACCACGCGACCGGAACGAGCAGTGATCCAATTGAAAAGAAGGCGAGGAGACGCCGCTTGGGAATTCCCGAGGCCCAGAGCATCGCGACGAGTCCCGGTACGAGAACCAAAGAGGTTCCGAGATCGGGTTGAAGAGCGATCAGGAGGGTCGGGACCATCACGACCGCGACCGCGTAGCCGTCTTCAGAAAGCGTCCGTCTTCGCCGGGTCGGCTCGAGAAGAATTGCTAGGTAGAGTACGGCAAAGACTTTCATCAACTCCGAAGGTTGTAAGTTCATGATCCCGAGAAACCGCACCCAGCGCACGACGCCTCCGGTCATGAACTTGAGACCGAGGAGATAAAAGAGCATCCCGAGACCGAGAAGGTAGAGGGGGAGAGCAAAGTCGCGCAGCCGGCGATAGTGGATCACCAAAAAGAGCCCAAAGAAGCTCGACCCAAATGCCATTCGGAAAAGGTGCAATCGAGCGAAGGGTCCGGGAAAGCGGGCTTCGTCTCCGGAAGTGGCCGAGTGCACGTAGAGGGTTCCGAGGAAGAGGAGACTCGCAAGAAAGAAGAGCACCGAGAAGCTCGGCAATTCGGATCGCTGGCGCCACTGCCTCAAGAGACCTAAGAAGTAGTTTTGAAGTCGGATCGAGAGCAAGGTTGTCCCTGAGGAATTGATTCACGGGCGACCGGGTCACCAGGTTACCAAGAGCGATTGAGATGCGACGCTTTAGTCAGGAAGCCGGCTAACAGCCCGCCCGAAACAGCGCTCGAGGCAAGAGGGCGAGATTTTGAGCTCCCAGCCTCCCAGCAGGTGCGGAGCGTAGGAAATCGACTTCGGGGCCGAGTCGATTTTTTCGAACGGGCTGCTAGTGTCCTGTTCGAAAAGTTCCTTCCTGAAATTCGAAGCCGCTCAGCGGCGCAGTCTCAACAGCGTAATTCTCAC
>CAYZYD010000132.1:0-8710 GCA_964482505.1 uncultured Planctomycetia bacterium
CATCCATGATCGCGGCGTCCAGCTCGACCACGCCCTCGGCGTTGGGAAACCCGCCGTACCCGACGCTCGTAACTTCCGGGTCCGACTCGACCAGACTGACGCCCGAGACAACCGCCTGCAGAGCCGATCCACTCACCTGCATGATGCTAAACGCGGCTCGGTTGGCTGCCATGCCGTGCGACCAGGTTGAAACGACGGCGGGTGTTTCTCGAGGCGCCTTCGGTGGTTCGGAATCTTTGTCTTGGGCCGCCTCGGCCTGCCTCCCGAGTTGGAGGCCCGCTCCGAGCCCAATCGGAGCCAAAGCAGATAACCTGAGAAAGTCGCGTCGGTCCACGGATACTCCTTTGAACAGTTCGAAGCGGTGAGGGTTTGGTCGCCACTTAAGTGGATTGACTTGTCTCGGTCTACCGACCGTGGAACACTCGCCAGCAGTTGAAAATGAGGTGTCCCCGATTGTAACGATCGCGTCGATCGATGTTCTAAAAAGTAGTCAGCTACCCGATATCGAGCGAGATCATCTGAGCCAATGACCTGTCCCATTTTCATGCTCAAGTCCATTTATTCCGTTGGACCCAGTATCTCTCCGTGTCTCCAAGCTCCACTCTGCTCTCGCCCGCCGCAGGCTCTAAGGGATCACCGTGCGACTCGACCTGAGTGAACTCAATCCCGACCAGCGCCGCGCCGTCACCGCAGAGAATCGCCCGCTGCTGGTGCTCGCCGGGGCCGGCAGTGGCAAGACCAAGGTGATCACCTATCGAATCGCTTACCTGATCCAGTCTGGGGTCCCGAGCGACGCGGTGGTCGGTATCACCTTCACCAACAAAGCGGCGAAAGAGATGCGCGATCGCTTGCGAGCGATGTACCCCGATCTCAAGCCCTTCCCGCTGCTCTCTACCTTTCACGCGCTCGGCCTTCGCATCCTGCGCGCTGAGGCGCGCGCCCTCGACTACCGACCGCGGTTTCCGATCTACGACGAGGGCGAGACGAGGGGCATCCTTCTCGAAGAGGTGCGCTCGTTCATCGGCCTCAGCGAAGCCGAAAAGAATCTAGATCACTTGAGACGCCAGATCAGTCGGTGGAAGAACCGGTTTATCACTCCGGACGCCGCCGTCGATGACGCCGATGACGATGAAACCTACATGCAGGCGCGGATCTATCAACGCTATCAGGCGCGTCTCGCCGGGCTCAACGCGGTTGACTTCGACGACTTGATCTACTTGCCAACTCGATTGTTGACGATCGACGACGGACTTCGGTCCAAATGGACGCGCAAGTTTCAAGCGCTTCTTATCGACGAATACCAGGATTCCAACTCGGCTCAGTTTCAGTTCGCTCGGCTCTTAGCCGGCCGCGAGGAGCGGATCACGGTCGTCGGCGATGATGACCAATCGATCTACGCATTCCGCGGAGCCGAGGTGGAGAGAATCCTCTCGTTTGAGCGCGACTTCCCCCACGCGACCCGAGTGACGCTCGACCAGAATTACCGCTCCTTGGGATACATCCTGGAGGCGGCCAATGCCGTGATCGGTCACAACTCGAAGCGGCACCAGAAGCGTCTCGAACCGGTCCGTCCGGGTACCGGGAAGGTCACGCTTTTTGTCTACCCCGACGAGCAGACCGAGGCGGAAGACGTCGTCTCGCGCTGCATTCAGGCGGCGCGCCGCGGTGTCCCCTACCACGAGCAAGCGATTCTTATCCGGTCGGCAATTCAGGCGCGCCCGTTCGAGGAGAAACTCCGCTTCTTCGACGTGCCCTATACAGTGGTTGGAACGCGTTCTTTCTTCGACCGTCGAGAGGTCCGCGACCTGCTCGCTTACCTTCGGGTTCTTGTGATCCCCGAAGACGACATCGCAACGCTTCGCATTCTCAACGTACCGCGACGCGGTTGGGGAACGGGAAGTCGCGAAAAGCTCGACCAGTTCGCGCGTGATAACCGGATCTCGGTGTCGGCAGCCCTCAATCGATTGGACGAGATCCCAGGCATTTCGGGTTCGGCCCGAGCCGGATCGACGGCGCTTCTCACCGTCCTCGAGGCGGGAAGATCAAAACTCGAAGCCTCGGCGAGTGCCGCCTTGCGCTACGTGGCTTCCGAGATCGATTACGATCAAGCGCTCTCCGAGGTATCCAAGGACATCCACGAACTCGATTTCAGGCGCCAGGGAGTCGAGGCCTTCATGAAGACCGTCGAGCGCTTCGAAGAGCGTCACGGTTCGGAGAAGATCGATACATTCCTACAGAATTTACTCATCGATCGGGATGCGTCGGACGGAGATCAGAGCGGCAAATTGACGCTCTTGACATTCCACGGAGCGAAAGGGCTCGAGTTCCGGCGGGCGGTCCTCGCGGGTATCGAGGACGAGCTGATTCCGCATCGGCGAGCCGTACAGGAGGGGGGTGAGCTCGCGATCGACGAAGAGCGACGACTCTTCTATGTCGCCCTGACCAGAGCCCGCGACGAACTCATCCTGACTCGTGCCCTGACGCGGCGGAAGTTCGGCCGCACCCTCGAAACTCTACCGAGCCGTTTCTTGGCGGAAATCCCCGAGGAACTCGTCGTCACCAAACAAGTGGAGAATGGTGACGACGAGCCGGTCGATGCGGATACCGCCGCCGACTACTTGGCTCAGCTTCGAGCCAAGTTCGAGTAGTAATTCGGGGATCAATTCTGGCAGTCGAGAGCATCCGGAGTCGGGTCGAGGCCTGGGTTCGGCCACGGCTCGAGTGGGGCGGGCCCCCCCGTGAAGAGAAAGTTTAAACTGTAGACGGCGTCGGCCACGTTGGTGCTGCCGTCGTCGTTTGAGTCGATTGCGTCGAGGCAGGCTGCCGGCTCGCCCTGGAAGAGAAACGCGAGAGCGGCGACGGGGTCGGCGATGTTCAACGTGCCATCCCCGTTGACATCCGCCCGCAAAAAGAGCGACCCACTCGCGATCGTCACTAGCCCATCTTCGAATTCGGGGCTCGCCGCGACTCCCGAGGAGAGGGCGAAGATCGAGTCGACCACGGTGTCACCGATACCGTTGCCGAGTTCGATCGGAATATCGAGATCGACCGGGGCACTCGCATCGACTTCGAGTTCGATCCGAGCGACCGATTGGCTCCCCGCGGGAAGCGATTGGTCGAGGGGTGGGGAGAGATCGAGCGCGACTCCGACGGTGAAGAAGTCGGCGCCGCTGTTGGGGGCGACGAACTCCGCAAAGCTCGCGTCGGTGTCGGTAACGCCAATACTAGCTACAGACAGCCAAGTCGGATCAAAGGTTGCCGCGATCGAGTAACCCTCGATGGGTAGGTCGTGTTCGGCGATCGCTTCGACGACCGCAACCGACCCGGGGCTGGACGAGGTCTGAGTCAGTCGCAGGCTATTATCGGTATAGATAAAACCGTCGGGGACGAGGGCGCTGCCGGAGAGCTGGGCGATCGAGATCGTGACGGGGCCGGTCTGGCCGGGCGGCACCGTCCCGCGGAGCTCGCTCGAATCGATGAATTCGAGATTCCCGAGCGGGTTGATACCGAAGAAGACCTGCGCATCGCTTGCGAAGGAGTTACCGAAGATCGAAACGGTGACGCCACCGGCGACCGGCCCCGTGACCCGATCGAGATTGACGAATTCGGGGGGCGGTGGGATGAGAGGACCGTCGGTCACGCTCACATTGTCGACGTACCAATTTTCTGAGGTCGAGTCGACCACGGGAATGAAGCGCAAACGAAAACCATCGTGCTTGGCGCTGGTGGGCAGAATAAAGACGTGTTCCTCAAAAGTGCTCTCGTCGATGCCATCCGAAATGACCTCGGTGAGCAGTTGCCAGGTGCCAAAGACGTTACGGTACTCGACCCGCAGGGAAGCCCCGGCGGGAACCCCATCGTGCTGAGTGAAGAAACGAACTTGGGGATCCGTGGTCCCTGCGAGGAGAAGTTCGGCGCTCCGCAGTTCGTCGGCTTGGAATGAACTAGTTCCTGTCGCATTGAGCCGGACGGACCAGGGAGCCGAGGGCTCGCCGGACGCCTCGGACGACGCGATCGCCCCTTTGACAAAGGTCCAGTTGAGAGCGGAGATAACGCCGCTTTCAAATTCGTCAACAAAGGGCAGGGCGAGGGGGTCGGGGATGGGAGAGAGACACGCCCTTGAGTCGCTAAAGGAATCAATCTGACCGGTGGCGCTCGGGCCAAAGATCAAGGGGTTGATGCCGTTACAGCCGCCGTTGCCCGAACACATGATCCGACAGCCGCTGCTTCCGTTGCAGTGAGAAGCGGCGAAGTTATGGCCGAGCTCGTGAGCGGTCAGCGAAGATCTGAGGGCGAAGTTGCCGGTATAGGTACTCTGGCTGAGGGCGTAGGCGCTCGAGAGGTTGCAGACAACTGCAAACCTCGCGATGCCGATCGTCGTACCCGATAGATTGCGGTCGGTAAACAGGTGAGCGACGTCGCGAAAAATCGAGGACTCGGGCGGGCTACTCCAGCGGTTGTCAAACTCGTTGAGAAGACTCGAAGGGCCAAAGTTGTTATAGGTGGGCGAGGTACGCACTACCACCGTGGTGATTTCATAGACGAGTTCGAGGGGGGCGGACTCGTACGCTCCCTCGACATTATTCATGATCGCTTCGATATCGCCGACGGTGTCATCGATGTCTGAGTTGTTCTCGTTATAAAATGTCTCGTCAGCGTCGCAGGCGATCTGAACGACTCTGATCGGGCTTCCCGCTCCTCCAAGCGGAGCTCCAAATCCACCACCACCGCCGCCGAGCTCGCTTTCGTCAGGTCCCGTCGGAAGTCGGAACCCACAGCTTTCGGGCCCTTCGAGGATGTCTTTGAATCGGTAGACGATGTACTCGCCCGGACTTGCCGACGGATCCGCGTCGAGAAGCGGCTGGAGTCCGTAAGAGTTTTGCTCACCGATAATCAGCGCCCGGAGTTGACCTCGCCGGTATGAAGCGCGGACTCGGTAAATCTCCGACCCGATCGCAGTCCCCTTGAGAGTCGTCAGCGGCGGGGCGGGGCGAGGTTTCAAATCGCCGTCTCCCTCGTCGATCAGAACTTGGAAGCCGTCCGCGCGGTTTGAGTGATAGTTGAGAAAGATATCGAGGATCTCACCGCCCGGAGTCGTGATGCTCAACTCGATCGCGGCTTGATCGCTATGCGTAAAGAGAATAGGGGTCTGAATTTCTCCTTCCGAAAGTCGCAGCGAGTTCGCAAGTCTTCTCTGCACGCTCGAACTCTGTTGCCCAAAGCCCGGGTTCGAGAGCGCGAGAATAAGCGGGAGCGCGAAACTGGCGAGGTACCCGAGACGCGGGAACAGATAACGGTCGACAGGCGGGGGACTCGAAACAGTCAAGATCGTTCCTTTCGGAAGGGGACGGAGCTGGCTTCTTCTAGTGTCCTGTTCGAAAAGTTCGAGCAAGAATCGCCGGCCCTCGACCTCCCTGGCGTTGTTGCCGCTCCTCGAAGGAGTTACCAATCCGACTTGCGTCGCGGCGCCTAGCCAGGAAGGCCGAATGGCTCGCCGAGTTCTCACTCGAACTTTCCGAACAGGACACTAGGAAATGAGCGACAAACTTGGCAGGTATCGCAAATTTTGCGAGATCGACAGAAAACCAGCTAACCCGCGTGGCGCACGAGAACGGCACAGAAGCGGTAAGGCGACCAATGGCCGTGCCACGACTTCTACTGCCGCGCGATTCATGCACCGTGCGGGCTCACAGCCCACCCGGAAAGTGCGTTCGATTTGAGGTTCGAAGCCGCCTGAAGAGCTTGGCTAACGCAAACCTCAACCAGTCGACCAGTTCGGACAGGCTGAAGATCCGCAGCTTGGGTGCTGCAGAACGGTGACCGAAGAGGGGTTGGGACAGGCGCCCTCTCTCAGAGTCTTGGTGTCAATGTGATTGGCCCATACCGCCATATCATACGGCCAGGCGGCGATAAGCGATGGCTGAGTTTTTCATTTGGTTCGATAGTCGAGTCGCGCCTGCCGACGCTTGAGAGCGACCCGCCACAGTTTGGCATCTCGGGGAACTTCGAGCTGGGTCAACTTTTTGAGGCAGAGCCAGGCGTAGTTGGCGAGTCTGAGGTTTGAGTCGTTGAGTACCTCGACCATCGCCTCTTGAACCCGGGGCAAGTCGTATCTGACGAGCTTGTCGAGCGCTTCAAAACGATCCCGGTCGTTGGCACTCCGCTCGAGTCGGACGACCCAAGGAGCGGCTTCCACCTCGAGCCGAAGGCTTGAGACAACCGGCTTCTGCGCTTGTGTCGCGAGCGACTCGAGCTGGTGCAGTTCCTCGCGCGCCTCGGCAAATCTCTCTGCAAAGACGAGATAACGCACCCATGCCACGCCCGCCTCGACATGTTGGCGCTCTCGAAAGAGCCACTGTAGGTCTTCCGAAGCCTCCTCGTGTCTATCGAGTTTGGTAAGCAGACGGCTGCGTTCGAGACGAGAACTCACACTGAGAGGTTCCGCTCGAATCGCGAGGGTCAGTTCGTCGAGGGCGGCTCCGTAGTCGAGAGCTCGCTCGAGGATCTTTGCGCGTGCATGCCGGGCGACCGCTTGCTCCGGGTTGAGTTTGAGGGCCCGATTCAGAAGTTGGTCGGCGCGCAGCGGCTTCGCCAGCTCGAGCAGCGCAGAGCCCGCTTCGCCGAGCACCAACCCCCAAAACTGCTCCCGGGTCATGGTTTGAATCGCAGCTTCGGGGGCCTGACTCGAGAAGCAGAGTTGGGCAAATTCTTCATCGGTGTAGATTTTCTCGAGCGCGGTCGGGCAGATGATGTAGCGGTGCTCTCCCGACCGGTAGCGAAACGCGAGACGGTCGGACGCGCGAATCGGCTCGAGATCCAAGTACTCATTGAGCCGGTCCGCGAAGACGAGCAGGATCACTCCGATGCCGATGGGTGAACCGCGCTTGGTCGCGAGGATGCGGCGCGGCAAGAGTTGTTCGAGCGAACCTCCTTCGCGATCGACAGCCACCAAGCTCATCGCATCTCGAAGGTACTTTCGCAATTCGTCGAGGTTGATCCGGGGATTGTCTGAATGACCGACGATGACCGACAGCTCGATCAGGTGCGTCATCACTTGCGACTTGAGCGTGAGGATGTCCGCTTTGGGGGGATAGTCGAGAAACTCTTGTTCGAGAGCGATCAGAAGATCGAGACTGTCGAGCCAGCGCAGCTCCGAGTCATGAATCTCGCTGATTTTGGGCTGCTGACGATAGGACTTTGAATCGATTCCAATCGCCTCGCCGAGTTGCGGCAGGTCGCCGACCGGGCTCCGAGCCTCCGGATTTTGTTGATTGGCCGGTTTGGGGGCTGGGCGCGACGCCGGTCGTGGCGGGCTGTTCGGTTTGGGATTCGTTGAGGTGCCAGTCGTGGGCCCTGAGGTCGTGTTTTGGCCTGGGTCCTGAGTTCCCGGCTCTTGCTCGGGACCCGAGTTCTCAGGGCTCGACTTCCTTGCAGCCGCCTTCTCGCGCATCTTCTTTTTGACCCACTCCTCAACGGCTCCGCCCGAATCTTGAGAGTGAGCCGTTCCCTGCCAGAGCAGGAGCGCGAGCAACGCGATTCCGACGATGAGAAGGGCACGCCAGAGATTGTGGAGCCATGTTCGAGGTGTGTGGCTCGAAGGTCGGGGCTCGGCGGGCGCGGAGGCGGTCTGCGTGACGGCGTCCGGAATCTCGATCGTCTCTTCGACGATTGCCTCGACAGGGTCTGATGCCCCTTGAGGATCCCGATCTTCGCGCTCTCTCTCTCGCTCGATTGTCTCGGTCGGCATCGCCCCTCCAGCTCGCGCTTGCATGGTCGAGTGATTCACGAAGAACCACTCCGTATTGGAGGGTGTCGGCTCGACTCGGGCGGCGCTTTGGGCTGATTCCGAAAATCAGAGCGGACGGACGCCGGCAAGCGGCGCCGGTCTCACGTCCCCCGGGCGGATTGACGGGATCACCCGTCGAGGATTGAGCTTTGCAAAGAGATGGTCTCTTACCAGTGACCGCGTCCATTCGCTCGAACCCGCGCGCTGACTCCCGAGATCGCCGGCAGCGATCTCCTGGGACGCGGTTCGGTGTCGATGGGTTGCTTCTACCGCCTCCGCAGTAACCCGAGCGAGCCTCACCGAGTCGATCGGCTTGAGCAGCAGATCGAACGCCCCGGCGCGAACGGCATTCGCGACGAGCTCGGCATTTGCGCAGCTCGCGGTGAGGATAGGTTGTAAATCGGGGGAGACCTCTCTGAGCCGGAGGGCGAGGTCGAGCCCATTTTCTCCAGGCGGCGCGAGTTCGAGGATGGCGCTGTCGTGATCACCGCGGCTCAGTGCACGGAGCGCTTGCTGGCCGGTGATTTGGATATCAACCGTGAAGTCGTGACGGACTAAAGCGCGGGCGATCTCTTCACGTAGACACGGGTCGTGATCGACAACGAGTATTCGAGGCGAGGGGCGATGGGGCAAGGATAACTCTTCCGTTCAGGGCGCGCGCATCTCGTGCAATCACTTCGCCAACGAGGTCTATAATCCAACGCGAGGTACCGTGGGCTGATTCTCTAAGCGCGCAACCACCCAATCGGGATCCATTCTCACCCGTCGAGAGCGTCGCCGTCGCCGGCCGTCATCCTCGAAATCGATCCTTCTGTCTGGCCCTGAGAATATGCAAGGGCGGCTGCGGCAAGGAATTCCGGATTCGGCGGAGCGAAGAGCACTTCGATGCGGGCAACGTTACGGGAAGGGTCTAGGTTGAGTTCT
>CAYZYD010000133.1:0-8681 GCA_964482505.1 uncultured Planctomycetia bacterium
AGTTCTCACTCGAACTTTCCGAACAGGACACTAGCCCGCCGAAAAAACTTTCGATGCGGGAGGTCGAGATTCGAGCCCATTGTCCTCGGGAGCCCCATTGCCCCCCGGAGACCAGTGCCTCCGGCGAATCGAAGGCATGTTGGTCATACTTCGAGGTTTTGCCGGGGGCGCTGGGCGAAGGAAGCTCGGCCTCCCGCGCGGAATGAGTTTCCGGGCGGGCTGCTAGTGGATCGACACTCGCCTCGAGAGTCGATAGGCTGGTTGGCACGGGAGGGAGCGTGTGGGCCTCTCCTGCGAAGGGAATGGGTCGATGTCGATTCGCGAGTCGGTGAGGGTACTCTGGGTGGTCACTGCTATTTTCGGGTGGGGCTGTCAGGTCGACCGAGCGAATATCGACCGAGTGAATCCAGGCCACAATTTTTCATTCTTCTCGCAGCCTGACTCAAACCTTCCCGAGTTGCCCACACCGGGTGAGCCAGCCCTCAGAGAGCTCGACTCGGTTCCGGACTCGCTCCTTGACCGCTACCGACCGAGACGGGCGGCGGGTCGCACGCGCCAGCGCGGCGACTCGGCTCTCTTCGGTCTCAAGATTTGGGACGGTCAGACGCTGAGTCGTTGGTTTATCGAAATCGATCGCCATTCCCTGCGTTGCGGTCCCGAATACATAACGACGGTCGAAGGAGAACAGGTTCGCGGCGAAAACTACCGCGTGACCGTTACGCCGTTTGACGGCTCCGAACCGCAAGTACGCAATTCGAGCAGTATGATCGTCGGAGTGACTGTCTACTCTCAAACAGGCGAACGGCTTTCTCGGGATTTCGCAGCCGCTCCGGAGCTCTTTCTTCGCGAGGGTTTTTGGTCGGCATGTCGCGATTTTGAATGTGAGCCAGAAGCGCAGCTTGAGCTCAAACCGATCCAAGTCTCTCTGGCTCTATTTGAGACGCTTAAGGGGGTCGACAGTCTCGCCGAGCTGCTGCGCGCCGCGATCCCGCGACCTTCGATCTGGTCGCTTATTATCAACTGGGGGCCGACCGTCTCGATTATTCCGCGACTCGAAGCGGCTCGAAGAAAGTCGCTCGACAACGCAATCGTGGGTATGAGTCAGCTCGCGCTGCCCCTCTATGAGTTTCCTCTCGATCTCTACGTCAACGATCAACTGAGTCTCAGTTGTTCTATCACTGCGGCGCCCGCCGAGGGACCCGTCGATCTTGGGGCTGGTGTGCTCGCCGTGGAGGCGATCGAACCCGGGGGTCCCCGTCGCGTGCTCCTCGAACTGCTCGCCGTGAGGTCGGGATCGTCCGCGGGTAACCTGCGCCGATGACTCAAGCGAAGCCGCCGCTCGGAGCCGCGATCGATCTCGGCTCGAATAGTTTTCACCTGATACTCGCCGAACTCTGGCCCGCCGAGGTTCGGATCGTCGAGCGTCGGCGGGAACGGGTGCGACTTGCGGGTGGGCTCAACGGTCACGGAGAACTTTCGCTCGAAGCTCAGCTCCGCGCCCTCGACACGCTCGATCGTTTCGGTGAATCGACCCGGGATCTACCGGCGGGCAATGTCCGTATCGTGGGAACGAATACCTTTCGCAAGGCGCGAAATGTCCGCCGATTTATGGAGCGCGCCGAGGAGCGGCTCGGCCATCCTATCGAGATCATTTCGGGGAGCGAAGAGGCCCGGCTTATCTACATGGGAGTTTCTCACCTGACGAAACCGACTTTGAGTCGTCGGCTCGTTATCGATATCGGTGGCGGGAGTACCGAGTGCATTGTCGGTGAAGGCCTCGAACTGCTCTCGTCGGCGAGTATTCAGATGGGCTGCGTCTCGTTTAGCCAACGGTTCTTTGAAAATGGCCGTCTTGACGACGCTTCGTTTGAACGGGCGATTACCGCGGCGCGGGTCAAGTTGACTCCGCTCGAAAAGGAGTTCGGTTCGGAATCTTGGACCGGCTGTCTCGGTTCTTCGGGAACGATCCACGCGATCGGTCGAGTTTGCGAGGCCGAAGGTTGGTCGAATGGTTCGATCCCTCGCGACGGCGTGGAGAGATTGCGCGATCTTCTGCTGAGTTTTGGGGAGATCGCCAAGATCGATCTTCCTCGGCTCAAGCCCGATCGACTCCCCGTGCTACCGGGAGGACTCGCGATCGTCGCCGCTCTGATGGAGAGCTTTGGGATTCTCGAGATCGATCGCGCTCCCGGTGGGCTTCGCGAAGGGCTCCTCAACGACCTCCACAGCCGAATTCTCCACCGCGATGTCCGCGATCAGAGTGTGCGTAAGTTTGGCGAGCGCTTTCGCGTCGACGAGCGGCAAGCGCGTCGGGTTCAAAACACCGCGCTCGGCCTCTTCGACCAGGTCGGTGAGGATTGGCAGCTCGACGCTCCTTTGCGCCGCTACCTCTCCTGGTCGGCGCGGCTTCACGAGGTAGGGCTCCAAGTTTCGCATATCGGTTATCACAAGCACGGCGAGTATCTCGTCGAGCACTCAGACCTACCGGGTTTCTCAAACGACGACCTGATGGTCACGGCAGCCCTCGTGCGCGGTCACCGCAAGAAGATTCCGCTTACTAAGATCGAAGGTCTCGCCCACGTATCGAGTGATCGGGTGATTCGAACCCTGATCCTCCTCCGGATCGCGGTGTTGCTGCACCGTGCGCGCTCGGGATCGCCGTTCTTCAGTGGGGTCAAGATCAATGATTCTAGCAAGAGTAAATACGACGGACTTCAGAACCGGCCGATCCAGGCGATCGCTCAAGACAACACGCTCGAGCTCAAGTTTGACCAGGAGTGGGTCGCCGAACACCCGGTGGTGATGGCCGATCTCGACCGCGAAGCGGAGTATCTGGCGACGTTTGGTTATACGGTTCGGTACTGAGCTCGAATCGCTTCGACCTGTTTTACTAAGTCTTCGCTCGCCCGGCTCGATCTTGTAACTGCTCGAGTAGATAGCTTTGGGCCGCGAACGGCTCCGCCTCCGCCGCTTCGAGTCGGATGTAGGAACCGTCGGGTTGAAGCAGCCAGGTCTGACGGTTGTCGTCGAGATAGGCTCGGAGAAACTCATCGATGACCCGGCTCCGGATCGCGGCGTCTTCGATCGGAAAGCAGCTTTCGACGCGGCGAAAGAAGTTTCGGGGCATCCAGTCTGCGCTGGCGAGATAGGTCCGCTCCTCGCCTCCGGCGTAGAAGTAGAAGACGCGCGAGTGTTCGAGGAAGCGACCCATGATGCTGCGCACTCGGATATTCTCAGATAGGCCCGGAACTCCGGGTCGCAAGCAGCAGATCCCTCGTACGATCAAGTCGATCTGAACCCCCGCTTGTGACGCCTTATAGAGAGCACGAATGACCCGCGGTTCGATGAGCGAGTTCATCTTTGCGATGATCCGTGCCGCCTGACCCTGTTCGCTCGCCTCACGTTCGGCCTCGATCAATTTGATAATCTCGGAGTGGAGAGTAAACGGAGACTGAAGGAGTTTCCTGAGCCCGCTCGCGCGCCCGAGTCCCGTGAGTTGCTGGAAGATATCGTGAACGTCTTCCCCGATCTCCCGTTTGGACGTCATCAATCCCGCGTCGGTGTAGGCTCGCGAGGTTCCGACGTGGTAATTCCCGGTGGAAAGGTGCACGTAGCGACGGATCTCGGATCCCTCTTGCCGGACGACGAGTAGCATCTTCGCGTGCGCCTTGTAACCGACAATTCCGTAGACGACTTTAGCGCCCGCCTCTTGAAGTTGGGTGGCCAGATCGATGTTTTGAGCTTCGTCGAAGCGCGCCCGGAGTTCGACCACGGCCGTCACCTCTTTCCCGGCCCGTGCCGCCTCGATGAGGGCATCCGCGATCGGCGAGTCATTGCCGATTCGGTAGAGCGTCATCTTGATGGCGAGCACCCTAGGATCGTTCGCTGCCTCTTGGAGCAGCCGAAGCACGGGCGTAAAGGATTGATAGGGGTGGTGAAGTAGAACATCTTGTTTGCGGATCTGGTCGAAGAGGTTTGCTTCGCTCGTATCGAGCAGATTATTACCCGGGACGAATTGCTTGTACTTGAGGTCGGGGCGGTCGACGAGATCGTAGAGGGCCGAAAGTCGGTAGAGATTGACGGGGCCGTTCACGCGGTAAAGATCGGTGCCGCCGAGTCCGAATTGATCGAGGAGAAAGCTTTCAATCTCCCGACTGCAATTGTCGGCGACTTCGAGCCGAACCGCTCCCGCAAACTTACGCCGTTGCAGCTGGCCTTTGAGCGCGTTGAGAAGGTCGTCGACCTCCTCCTCGTCGACCCAGAGTTCACTATCGCGAGTAACGCGGAACTGGTAGCAGCCGCCGATCTCCATGCCCGGAAAGAGCTCCCGGACGTAGGAGTGAATCACCGACGAGAGCATGACAAAATCGTAGGGGCAGTCGGCAACTTCGTCGGGCAACCGGATGAGCCGGGGTAGGACGCGGGGCGCTTGAACCACGGCGATCGTACTCTGGCGGCCGAAGGCATCTTTTCCCTCGAGGGGCAGGATAAAGTTAAGGCTTTTGTTGACGATGCGTGGAAAGGGGTGGGCGGGATCGAGCCCGACCGGCGTCAGGACCGGCAGCACTGACCGCACGAAGTAGTCGCGGATCCACTTCTCCTGGGCGTCGTTCCAAGTTCCGCGCTTGAGTACCCGGATGCCCTCCTGTTCGAGGGCGGGGAGAATTTCGTGGTTAAGCACTTCGTACTGTTTGCGAACCAGTTGGTGGGCCGCCTGAGAGACGAGGTCGAAGACTTCCATTGGCTTTAAGTCTTCGGGTGCCGAGAGGCCGACTTCGTAGACGATGTGCTGTTTCAAGCCTGCGACGCGAATCTCGAAAAACTCGTCGAGATTGGTCGTCGAGATCGCGAGAAAGCGGAGACGTTCGAGCAGCGGAATGCCGGGATCTTGTGCGAGTTGTAGGACTCGGTAATTGAATTGAAGTAGGCTCAGTTCGCGGTTGAAGAAGTCGTCAAAGCCCGGATTCTCGGGTGGCGGTTCCGCCAGCCCCTTTGTCGGAGCGGATTCGAGCTCGGTCGAAACCGAAGGTGAAGAACTTGTGGAAAGGGTGGGTTTGCTCATAACTCTTCTTCAGTCGGACGGAGTCGAGGCCGAATCGTCGGACTCACTGATCTCGATGACAATCTTACCAAAATGGGCTCCCCGGGCGAGAGCCGCTAGCGCTTCGGGGAGTTGCTCAAAGGGGTAGGTCTGGTCGATCACGGGTCGCTGGCCGGTCGGGATCCAACGTTCTTCGACAAATCGAAGCAGTTCGAGGAGCCGCGCGCGTGAATCCACCATGATCCCGTCGATGTGGACGCGCTTCATGATAAGAGGGGCGATATCGATTTCGCTCTTGAGACCGGTGAGGGCTCCGAGCAGAGCGATTCGACCGTCTGCGCGAACGCAGCGCAACGATTCACTGAGAGTCTTTGCTCCGCCATTCTCAACCACGAGATCGACCCCCTCGCCCTCCGACCATTCGAGTAGTGGCCGGTGCCACTCCGGGGTCGTGCGATAGTTGACGAAAAAGTCGGCGCCGAGATCCTGGCAGCGCTCGAGTTTATCGTCTGAGCTCGAAGTGACCGCGAGCTGAGCCCCGAGGGTCTTGCCCAGAGCGAGAGCGAAGAGAGAGACCCCCCCGGTGCCGAGGGTAAGAACTCGGAGGGGATTCTGGCCCTCGGGATCGAGCGCGCCCGAGGTGACGAGGGCGCTCCGCGCGGTGAGCGCCGCGATCGGAAGGGTCGCGGCTTCCGCGAAACTGAGTGAGGCTGGCATCGCCACGAGCGCCGAGCTCGGGAGGACTACCTGAGTCGCCGCGAGACCTGGACCCGGGGTGCCCAGAGTTGTTTTGAGATAACGCTGCTGAAAGCGACCATCCATCCAGTCGGGGACAAAGCAGGTGAGTGCGATGTCTCCGATCTGCCAGCCTTCAACGCCCTCGCCCAGGCTGACGACGACACCGGCTGCGTCAGATATCGGCACGAGGGGACGCTTGAGTCTGGGATTGTATTGCCCAGTGGTGACGAGGTAATCGCGGTAGTTCAAGCTCAGAGCTCTTGGAGCGAAGCAGACCTCGCCGGGTCCAGGACTCGGGGGTGGTTCCAACTCTTCGAGAATCAATGCGTCAAGATCGAACTCTTTGAGCATGAAGCGTTTCAAAAATAACTCCGCGACTGAGGGTTCGAGACCGTGAATTCGGGGCCGATTGAGGAAGCCCTTCTCCGCGCCAACTTACAGTCCCGTGCGCAGGGGACTTGCGTTCTCGGGCGCCTTCGGTACTTTAACCGACCAACAGAGCTGGTTTTCTCTCCGCCCGCGATGGACAACTGGGCGGAGACGCTCAGGTCGGTGGGGCGGCGAAGACTCGGTGCTCGTTTTTGGCGGCCAGGTCTTCGCGCTCGTAATTCAGCCTAATCGTAGCCATGCCCAATCTGCAATCAGCATAATCAGACGGGTCCTCAAACCGCTCCGAATCCACCCCTGGGCCGAGTGCAATACTCGCTCGAGTCGATCTGTCCCGCCCCGATTTTTTGCGCGACCCAAACCTACTTTTTCGGCCCACCGGACGGTGTGGTCTGACAGTTCACCGGCCCGTAGAGGGTCTTCGCAAGAGATTTTCCTAGTAAGGACATTCTCCCGTTTACTGGAGTTGCTGCTGCATCGCGTTTCCGCACTCGTCGATAACCTCTTTGAGTCTCATCAGTTAGCCGACCCAATCCTTGTTGTCGATTGCGGTTTTACCGGGCGCCCTCACCGAGGGTGGGGCGCCAGCCTCGCAAAGAACAGGCGCGGTTAGCAATCTGCCCGCACGATGCTTTCGAAAAGGGTCAGTCGTGCGGAGCGCCGCCGGCGTGCGCCGTAGGCAGCAACGCTGGGCCTTAATTACAGGCGCCAGACTCGCCGGCTTCACCGGAATTACGTTTCGGGCTGGCTGCTAGGGTCGGCTCTCTCGGACGACGCGGCCACTGGCTGCTTGGGACGAGGAGCAGACGTCTTTCGCATTCTCACCATGCCTCACAGCAAAGGCGGCGTTTTGGAGAGTTCCAACTCCGACGTATTCCATGTCTCTCATTCAAATGAGAATGGCGCCCACTCGCCTAGCCGGTCGCAACGCTCCGCTTCGCGTCGATCGGAATCCTCGGCGAGCTCAGACCGAGCCCCAGTCTCAGAGTTTCACGCAACCCAAAGCCCCAAACCTTCGACTCTCGCGACTCCCAAAACCCCGGTTCAGCCAGACCGGCCCGACTTCGACTCGGCAAAGCGGGGGCGACGCCGGAAGCCTATTCCCGAGACGGTGATTCCTTATGCCGACCTATCGCCCCAATCGGCTTGGCGTATGTGGTACGCAGCCACTCCATTTATTGTGATCCATCTCTGTGTCCTCGGCGCACTCTGGACCGGAGTGCGGTGGACTGACGTCGCGATTTGCGCCTTGCTCTTCGTCGTACGCATGTTCGCAGTGACAGGCTTTTACCACCGCTATTTTTCGCACCGCACGTTTAAGACAAGTCGAGTCTTTCAGACGATCATGGCCCTGACGGCGATGACGAGTTCGCAGAAGGGTGTCATCTGGTGGGCGGCGCACCATCGCCATCACCACAAGCACTCAGACACCGAGACCGACGTGCATTCACCGCGACACCGCGGCTTTCTTTACAGCCACTGCGGTTGGGTTTTCGACAAGAAGGGCTATACGGACTACTCCCGCGCCAAAGATCTCGCCCAATTCCCCGAGCTTGTCTGGTTGGACCGTTTCTGGTTCATCCCTCCGACCGCGCTCGGGGTGGCAGTCTGGTTCTTCTTCGGTTGGTCGGCTCTCTGGATCGGGTTTATGCTCTCTACCGTCCTTCTCTGGCACGCGACCTATACGATCAACTCGATCGCGCACCTCATCGGACGACAGCGATTCAAGACCACCGATGACAGTCGAAACAACTTCTTGCTCGCTCTTCTTACCCTCGGGGAGGGTTGGCACAACAATCACCATCACTATATGACTTCAACCCGGCAGGGTTTTTATTGGTGGGAGATCGACCTGACTTACTACGGGCTCAAGTGCCTGAGCTGGCTCGGTCTGATTTGGAATCTCCGGGAAGTGCCCCCGGCGATCCTCGAAGAGGGTCGTCGCCGCGCGGCTTGAAAGTCTCTGGATTAACGCGGGTCTCAGGCGTTGAGGCGACTCAGGATTTTACGGAATCAGGATCTTCTCGGGGGGACCGGCGCAGGCCGTGAGAAAATTGACAATCGCTGATTCGAACGGGTATCGAGGCTTGATCGGGAGAGAACCCGAAACAAAGCCGATATGCCCGCCGCGCGGGACGACAACCGGCGTGAGAGCTGGACTGATCTCGTCGGGCTCGGGAATAGAACTGCTCGGAACAAGGGGATCGTCGGCGGCCTGAACCAGCAGCGTCGGGACTTCGATGTCGCCGACGACTCGCCGAGAGCTACAGCGACCGTAGTACTCGGCCGCCGACGAAAAGCCGTGGATCGGCGCGGTCACGAGATCATCGAACTCGAGAAAGTTCTGGGTTTTCTCAATTTGCTCCCAAGTAACGCCGAGTTCGGCCTCGATGAGATCTCGCTTGGGTGCGAGTAGCCGGCGCATAAGCCTGAGCAAGTTGGCTCGGTAAATTCGCGCGAAACCCTCGTCCACGGCCCTCGAGGAAGCCTCGAGCACATAAGGCACGCTGACGAC
>CAYZYD010000134.1:0-8672 GCA_964482505.1 uncultured Planctomycetia bacterium
TCATCTTGGACCGAGATCGAACGATCGGATTATCGTCAAGCGAGGGGTCGGACTGTAGTGCTAAGCAGTCCCCCTGAAATGTGCGTTCGCGGCGAGGCTGGAGAGATTTGAGTGCGCGTAGCCGCAGCGGCCTGAGGTTGTTGCGACGGCCTACCGAACCGCCGACGGGTCGTACCGCCGAAACTCCTGGTCGTAGTACTGCTTCAGTTGCGATTCCGAAGGACGACGGCTCCTGACCCACCGTTTGACTCGCTCGATCGTCTGCGGGTCGAATCGACGCCGAATCTCTTCCTTGGTCCATTCGGGGAGAGCGCCAAATTCACCGCGCGCGATCTCGTCTGAGTACTCTTCGACAAGCCAGTCCCGGGTGCGAGGGTTGAGCCGACGCGCTTGATCCGCCGCGTAGATGATCTCGTCGTTTTGCAGCAAGGGCGCGGCCTCTGCCGTCGGTGCGGTCCAATCGGCGGGAACCAAGAGACTCGAGAACCCACCCCACTTTTGACTGAGTTCGAGACTCAAGGCGGGTATCACAACCATCGCCGCTACGACGGCGATCGGAACCCCGAGTTTGAGTCGAAGATCGGATTTGAGCCGATCGTTTGAATACCCGTAACCCGACATGTTTCCCCTCTTTCTCGGAGTTACTGAGTCAGTGCACTCCGCATCAAGTTTACGATGAAAAGGGGAGGTGCCGAGAATGCCCAGCCTCGCCGACAAAGTCGTTTATCTCTCGACTGACGAAGCTCGCCCGCGCGCTTAGGCTTGGGGTGAGACCGATAAATAGATCTTCTGGTGGAGCCTCGGAAGAGCGTCCATCTCGTCGGGCTCGAAATAGCGGACGCCCGATAATGCTGGCCTCGCGCCTTTTCCCTCCCACACCGCGGGAGTGACTCGAAGGCGGCGGTAGGTGATCCCGTGGCGCACCGGGGCGGCGAGGCGCGCGGGGAGCGTTTCGAGATCCCAGTGACTTTGAGCGGCTCGACTCGCGATTTCCTCGGCTGCCCCTCGTTCAGGATTCCAAGGCACGAGCGGGAATCCCCACTGGTTTCTGAGGAAGGGGGCCGTCTCGGGCGCTCGCTCGAGGGCAAAGGCCCGTCCCCAGATGCGAACAAGCGCCAGCCAAGATTGGGTCTCGGGCGCTCGCCGTCGCCGGACCGGTGGAATCTCCGCGACCGCTCCTTCGGCGAAGGCTCGGCACGCGGTTCGAAGCGGGCAACTCTTACAGTCTGGATTCAACTTCGTGCAGACGGTCGCCCCAAGTTCCATCATCGCCTGATTATGATCGCCGGGCTGTCGAGAACAGAGCGCGTGGGTTGCGGCGGCCTCGAGGAGTCGCTTCCCCTGAGCGCGCTTCGGGTCACCCCGATAACCGAGATAGCGTGCGAGGACCCGTTCGACATTGCCGTCGACGACCGCGGCGTTTTGATCGAACGCGATACTGCCGATCGCCGCGGCCGTGTACTCGCCGATGCCGGGGAGTTCTCGAAGCTTCGCCAAATCGCTCGGTAGTCGACCCGAGTACTCGGTCACTAGTTTCTGGGCGGTTCGCCTGAGATTGCGACCCCGCTCGTAGTAACCAAGCCCCGCCCAGTACTCGAGCACTTCATCTTCGTCAGCAGCCGCGAGAGTACCCGCGTCGGGAAAGCGACGCAGAAAGCGCTCGTAGTACGGCACCACCGTCTTGACCTGGGTCTGCTGGAGCATGATCTCAGATATCCAGACGCCGTAGGGGTCGCGCGTTTCTCGCCACGGTAACTGCCGCGCGTTTGCGCGGTACCACCGGGCGAGCGGTTGAGTCAGCTGGGCGGCAGACTCGGGACTTGCGTGAGTCGTCAAAGAAGTCCTACTTCGTTGGCTGGAACCCAATCGCAGGGCGGGATAGGCTGTTTTTAAGTAAAGATGCCTGCGAGAGATTTCGGTCTCCCAGTCTCGTCGAGCGAAACTGGAATGGCCACGCGCCTCAGAAGAGCGCCAGGGCCTCCCAACCGATCTATCGCCAGAGACGATTGTACGTCGAGACTCTTCGGACTTGTAGAGCTGAGAGAGAGTGCACGATGGCTTGGGTGAAACAGGTCGGAGACGACGAAGCGAGCGGACTCCTCGAGAAGATCTACGCCTCCGCTCGGAAGCGGGCCGGATCGGTGGCGAACATCATCCGAGTCATGTCACTGCGCCCCAAGCCGCTCTCGACCTTCATGCGTCTCTACACCGAGCTCATGCATTCGGATTCCACACTGTCGAGATCTGAGCGCGAGCTGCTCGCGACGGTTACTTCGCAAGTCAACGAGTGCTTCTACTGAACGGAATCGCACGGGGAGGATCTCCGTACTCAAAGTCGTAACGATCAACTCGCAGACGGCGCCAAACGGGGCTGGCGCATGGTGGAGTCGAACCTCACCTCGAGACAGCGCGCCCTCTGCCACTTTGCCGAGAAACTCACGCGCGAGCCGCAAGCGATGACGCCGGGCGACCTCGACGGTTTGCGAGCGGAAGGTCTCGACGACGGCGAGATTGTCGAAGTTTGCCACGTGATCGGCTACTTCAACCATATCAATCGGATGGCAGACGCCCTCGGCGTCGATCCGGAGTCCTTTATGGAGCGCGATTAGATCACACCGTCGTCGACCCAGGTCTCTTACTGAGCACCGGGCTTAGTGGGGTGGCCGGTTAAAAGCCGATCTCACCGAAGAAGAGGAGACCGTCGGCGACGACATCGATCGTGTAGTCATCTTCTTCAAAGTCGATGTCATAGAATTGATAACCGACCCCGAGGATTATGAAGTCGAAACCGACTCCGATTCGCGCTCTCACTTCGAGCAGGTCACCTTCGTATTCGTCATAACTGATCGACATGCCATCCACTTGAGCATCGGCGAAGACGCGAAAGGTGTCGCCGAGGGGCCAATTGACGCTCGCGATTCCTCCGACGACCGGAGTCGCGCCGCGGATTCGATCCGAAACCGAGCCGAAGTCTGAGTCGACGGCCGCCTCGAGATCGACTCCGACGGCTCCGAGGACAAGACCGAGTCCCACTTCGGGGACAAAGGGAGCGGCGGGAGTTTTGAGCAAAGTCCACTTCGACTCGATCGAGGCGATTTCGAATTCAATATCACTGTCGACTACCGTTCCCACGGTGAATGTCTCCCCCAAAAAATCGATGGTCGAGTCGAGTGTCGTCGCTCCATCGAACTCAACTCTGGTGTAACGCCCTTCGAGGTGGACAAAGGGTAGCTGCAGAGTTGCATTGAGAATCGGAGAGTCCTCGGTGCCGTCGAGATCGAGAGTACCGTCGAGCGAGATCGGTTCCCCGAGGATGCCAGCCGAGATTTCGGATTGGACGTCCCCGTCGAGCTGAACCTGCCAAATCGCGGCCCCCGCGCCGACGGCTCGCCACGGGCTCAATCGACCGCAACCACTCAAGAGCAAAAGAGCCATCAGCCCGACGAGAACCGAACTCGAGCGAAGCCCCCGGTGAGCCGTCGACCTCGCTATCACTCGTCGATAAAGTGATCCACCCGGGGTCGGACTCCCTATCTCTGTTCCGCTGAGGGCGGGCTCCCCCGATATGTCAGACTGTTGAAATCTGAGTGGTGACAACATCGAATGGCGGCTCCTTTCGGGGAGCGTGCTGAGGGCGCGGTTAGTCTACTCGGGATCGATGCCCGAAAAAGAGGTTTGGAGAATTCTGATGACGCAAGGACCGTATCCCGAAAAGATCGAAGCCTTCTTCAACGGTCTGAGCGCCGATTCCATGGCGCTGATCGACGACTTCTACCACGAATCAATTGAGTTCACCGACCCGCTCGTCGAGCTCAAGGGTCGGCAAGCGTTGCATGACTACTACAGCAATCTCTACAAAAACGTCCGATCGATCCGCTTCGAATTTCCCTCTCATGTCGTCGACGCCGACACCGTCTTTTCGCCCTGGGACATGCACCTCGCCGTCAAGGGACTCAATGGAGGGCGCGAGTTCTCAGTCGCAGGCGGATCGCACTTCCGCTTTTCAGAAGGCCAAGCGATCTACCACCGCGACTACTTCGACATGGGGGCCTTCATCTACGAACGGGTGCCCGTCCTCAAACAGATCATCGGGTTCGTGAAGGGGAAGCTTCACTGAGGAGTGCTCAAGGACTCGTATCCTCGGCTCGACCTGGTCACGGTTTCGAGTTATCGGAAGCGGAATCGCGGTAGAGACGCCAGTAGAGAACCGCTTCGTCGATTCGGCCGACGACCGTTCGGGCGATGGCTTTTTTTAGGAGCTGGCGCCGGAGCGCCGCGGTCGCTCCGGGTGGGCCCTCTTCGCGCCAGTAACGCAGCCGACTCCGGAGCCGATCGAGGCGTCCGCGCAGAGGTCGATTCCGAACCGATCCTCCCCCTTCGTGCGCGACCACCGCTCGCGGTTCGTGCAACAAGCGCCAACCCGCGCCCGCGAGACGTCGACTCAGATCGACATCCTCGTAGTAGAGAAACCACGACTCGTCGAAACCGCCTACCTGCGCAAACGCGCTCTCCCGGATAAGCGGCGCGCAGCCGCAGACAAAGTCGGGGGCGAAAGGCAGAACCGTCCGGCTCGGAACTTCCGCAAAGCCAAGGCTCTCGATCGTGGCGCGCGCCGGGTTGAGACGTCCCCCGTCGTGCCAGATGCGACCCGTCGCCCGCTCGACGATACGGGGGCCGACGATCGCGAGCTTGGGATCCTGCCCGAGCGGAGTGAGCAATCGACTCAATGTTTCGGGGTACACCCAGAGATCGTTGTTGAGAATCCAGAGATAGTCGAGACCCGTCTCGGGCAGATGATTGCGCGCACAGCGTGCCCCGCGGTTAGCGCCACCTCCAAATCCCAGATTGCGACCTACTAACTCGCAACGAGAATCGCCGAAGTGGGCAGGGTCGGTTTCGTCGTTGATCACCACGATCTTTTCAGAGATCGGCGAAGTCGACCGCGCGAGCGAGGCGAGCAGCCGTTGAGTCGGTAGCGGCTCTCCGTAGTGAACGATAATCGCGGCGACTCGCGGAGGCGTCATGAGGCGGGGAGGGCGAGTTCGCGCGGTTTGGGAGCGCGACTGACGAGCAGTACCGCGCTCGTGATCAGGAGCGCTCCGACGAGCGCGACGGGGGTGAGTGCTTCGCCATAGGTCAACCAACCGACGACGCTCCCGACGAGCGGTTGAAGAAAGATAAACGAAGCCACGGTCGAAGCGCGCAAGATCCGCAGCGAGAAGTTCCAGAGAATCGTGGCGACGAGGGTTACCAAGATCGCGAGGATCGCGACGTAGGAGAGCGCTGGCAGCCAGTCGACTTGTGAGTTCGCTTCGGCAGTCTGAATCGTCTCGAAGATCGCCAGCGGCAGCATCGGCAGCATGCTCAGGACGAGCACCCAGAAGGTGAGATCGGAAGCGCGATGCACTTGCGCGAGCGGTCGCATGAGCGGTGAGTAGAGGCCCCAGAGCACCCCGTGTAGGGCGAGGATCGCGTTCCCGTAGAAGTACTCACTTGCAAAGAGCTCGGACCATTCGCTGAGTTGACGGACGACGACGAGTAGCGCCCCCGAGAGACCGAGTGCGACGCCAGCAATCTGCGTGCGGCCCAGCGCCTCCTTTAGAAAGATCGCGCTAAAGACGAGGATCGAAACGGGCTCGAGCAAGATCAGGATCGACCCCGCACTCGAAGTCGAGAGTGTCACCCCATGGGCTCCGAGGACGAGCGGAACCCCCATCGCGAAGACGCCGACGCAGCTGATCCGGATCCATTCCCGAATCGTAAACGGCGCCCGGATGCGTCGCTTCGGGAGCCAGAACAGGACCAGTAGGCTCAGGGCAATCAAGTGTCTCAAGAGCGAGACCTGTCCCGCTTCGAGGCCGTGGTCCTGCGCGAGCTTCTGCCAAGCGTACGACGCCCCGGCGACCACGTTAGCCCCGACGATCGCGAGGATTCCGACGGTTCTCATGCGCGCGCTTTCGATTGAAGATGAGTCCGCCCGAACCTGTTTTTTGAACCGCGGGTGAGCTGGGGCGCGACGTTGCGGGTCACAACCGGTGACTTGTCGGGCGGGCTGCTCGGGGGGCTGCCCAGCCCCCTCGAGGGGGATTGTGCCGCTCAATAATCTCCGTTTGTCGCCGCTTGTCAGCAAGTTCTGACCTTGCCCGGCCGCTCGAGGCCGTCGACAGAAGAAGCGGCTCGGAGGTCGCGAAATCGCGGGTTGTCTTGGAGAGATCGCGCCCGCGAGCCGCCCCTCGAACGAGCTCCCGATTCTCACATTTTTTTGCCCGAGATAAATTCAATAAAGTGATTTGATTACGTCCGAACCGCGCCCAACCCGGGGGGCTATTCTTAAGAAACGGTAAACAACCCGACCCGCGCTTCGCTATACTGCTGCGCTGCCCGTCTGAGGACTCAAGGCGTGAAGGATACCTATGCCAGCTGGTTAACAGCGACCTCTCCAAGCGATCTCTTTCAAGCTAAGTTACTTAATTTTAATCACTTGCGTTGTTCTTAGGCTTTTCCCGACAAGTTGAAGTTCAATTCCCGTCCAGGGTTAGGGGGAGTGTTGCCACCTGACTTGAGCTCCGCTTATCGCACTTCTCAGGCGACTCCAAATGAAGGTTCCGTGAGGCCCAACCTCGAAGTCGAGTCTCGGTCACTCCCGAGTTCTCCGGCCGAACGCGTTGAGACATCCAACGAGACTCCTGGGGTTGTGACCCGGGGATCGAGTCGCGAGTCGGTCGATAGTCGGATCTATTCCGCATCACTTTCGAGCTACTCGATGGCGGCCAACCTGGTCCCTTCGCGGTCACCTTCGCGGGTCCTGTTGGATGCCGCGAGCACGTCGCCGGTCCATGCAGACTCACTAGAAGCGTTTGACGAACCGATCACTCGTCGCGATCGACCGAACCGGATCCGCTGGACTTATTTCCTGCTCGGCTTCTGTTTCGCTACGGTTGCGACGACCGCTCTGCTCTTTCCCTTTTGGGATCAGATTCTCTACCGCGAAGTCGATCGACGCGCGTTGCCCGAGGCGGTCGGGACGGAGTCGGGCTTTCAGTACATGGTGCTGATGGAAAACCGTCTGACAGGTACGCAATTCGGATACTACCTCGACCGAAACGAGAAGCCGGTCGGCCGGCAGTTTGTTTATTATTCCGGGGAAGCCGAGCCTCAACCCGTGCAGTCGCGCTGACGGCCTACGAAGCAGAGATTCGTAAGGGCTGATACGCGCGAGGGCTGATACGCGCGAGGACTGGCCAGGGCGAGGCCTCGATCAGCGAGGTTCCTCGCCCGCGCGGAGCTGCCCCCAGCTCTCGAGCCGGGCGCGATCTTCCGCCGAATCCGACCAACCGAATTGCGCTTTAACTCCAGCCCGAGGAGTCTGGTAGAGAGCTACCGGACGGCGGGTCTTCGCTACAAATTGCGTGGCTCGGTTCCAGAGCGCCGAGTCGAGGTTGAATGAGCGGAGTGAGTACCGCGAGAAGGTGAGATATTCGGACGGTCCGACCAGAGCGACTTCCTCCCGCTCAAATCCGACCGACGCGAGCCGCGCGAGCAGTTGCTCGCATTCGTACCGGCGATCCGGCGTCACCCAGACGGTGAGGTCGACCGGAAGCTCGCTCACCTCTTTGAGTTCCTTTTCAACCTGCTGCTTTGCTCGGCCAAACTCGGGACTTTGGGCGCGCGCTGCGGCGATCTGCCGCTCGATCGCCGCGCCAAACAGAGGTCCCCAGCGCGACCCCTCGAGACGTTGTAAGAGGAGACTCGCGTATTGGGTCTCGAATTGGTCGAGATCGACCGCCGGGTGGGCCGAGGCGAGACAGCGCCGGATGTGGAACAGCTCAGCTCGGTTTTGAAAGAGGGAGTCCTCTTCGATCCACTCAAAGCGAGTGCGTTCGAGTCGAAGCGTGGTGGTGTTCATCGATTTGTCTGCGGAACCGTGGCGTCGGTATCGCTCGAGTCGCCGGGTCGAGTCGAGGTCGAATTCCTCGCGCAGGCCTTTACTGACGGAGCGTACCCAGCGAACGCCCGCCGATTCTGCCCGCGCCTGTCGCTCGACGACTCCTGAGAGTTGCTGGGGTTGTCCGCGTTGGGCGGCGATCCAGTGGGTTTTCCCCGCGGCCTGCCGGCGTTTGGGAAAGGGCGAAAACTCAAAGTGGCTCAGGGGAATCGCTGATTCGGCGTCCTCGGTGAAGGCGTACTTGAATTCGAGCTCGGGCGTCAGACTCAAAAAGATGAGCCGAACCTCACCGTCACCTGAGATCACCTTGAGCACGACCTCGATCGCGCGATCTTCATGCTCGAGGAAGCAAGTATAGATGAGTTCGTACTCCTTGGGTTGATTCGGCTCCGTCTCGATCACGGCTCGAAACGCGTAGACGTGTCCATCTTCGAGTGAACAGCTCTTCTCGGGCCGCGGCGTGGCGGGGGCCGTTTGGGGCGACTCCTGTCCCGCGACGAGGGTCGAGGCGAAGATGATCGTTCCGAAGACGATCACGAAGTCGAGGAGAGATCTGCAAATCGGCATGGAACACTCTCTAGATTTGAGGGGATGGGACCTTAAGCGCGGCAAGACCGAGTATCTTAGCAGCCCCGCGGATCATTCGATCCGAGTTTCGCTGGCGCTTTAGCCGGCGTTATCACTCAGACTCAGTAGCCCGCCCGAAAAACTGCTTTCGATGCGGGAG
>CAYZYD010000135.1:0-8651 GCA_964482505.1 uncultured Planctomycetia bacterium
AAGTTGAGGGAGGTCTCCACGGAGTCGTGAGCTCAGTGGTCAACGCACTGAGTGAGTATCTCGAAGTCGAAGTTGCCCGCGAGGGCAAGTTGCACCGCCAGACCTATTCGCGTGGTTTGTCGACTTCGAAACTCGAGGTGATCGGTACCGTCGAACGGAGCGGGACCGAGATCCTCTACAAGCCCGACGCCCAGATCTTCGAAACCATCAATCACCAATACGATGTTATCGCAAAGCGACTTCGGGAACTCGCCTACCTCAACGCGGGCATTCGAATCACGCTCGAAGATCAGAGATCAGAAAAGCGAGACGAGTTTTATTTCCCCGAGGGGATTCGTTCTTTCATCGAGAAGGTCAACGAAAGCAAAACCCCGCTCTACGATGAGATTATCTACTTCAATCGTGAAGAGGGTGCCGTCGTTCTTGAGATCGCCCTGCAGCACAATCAGGGCTATTCCCAGGATCAGATTTTTTGCTACGCGAACAATATCAACACCCCCAACGGAGGTACTCACCTGAGCGGGTTTAAGTCGGGCTATACGAGAACGCTGAACCGCTACGCGAAAGAGGCCAAGTTGATTCCGAAGGGGGAAAACGCCCCAGACGGGCGCGACTACCTCGAGGGTATGTCAGTGGTTATTAGCGTCAAGTTGCCCAACCCGCAGTTCGAAGGGCAGACCAAAGGGAAGCTCGGGAATAGCGATATCGACGGCATCGTCCAGTCGCTCGTCTACGACTACCTCGGCAGTTACTTCGAGGAAAACCCGAACATCGCCAAGCTCATTGTTCGGAAAGGGATCGACGCGGCCAATGCCCGGGAGGCGGCGCGGAAAGCGCGAGAAAATACGCGTCGAAAGGGTCTCCTCTCTTCCGGTAGCCTGCCCGGAAAACTCGCCGACTGTCGTTCTCGCGACCGCGACATGACCGAGCTCTTTATCGTCGAGGGAGACTCAGCCGGGGGGTCGGCGAAGCAGGGGCGGGACAGTATGATCCAAGCGGTTCTTCCGATTAAGGGTAAGATCATCAACGTCGAAAAGACTCGCTTCGACAAGATGCTCAAACACGAAGAGATCCAGACGATCATCACGGCGCTCGGGACCGGCATCGGCGCCGAGGAGTTCGATATCGAGAAGCTGCGGTACGCACGGATCATTATCATGACTGACGCCGACGTCGACGGGTCGCATATTCGTACCCTGCTATTGACCTTTTTCTTTCGACAGATGCCACAACTTGCCGAGGGTGGATACGTCTACGTCGCTCAACCACCGCTCTACCGAATTAATCTCAAGAAGCGAAACAAAGAGCAGTACATCCAGAGCGACTCACAACTCGAGAGAGTTCTGCTCTCGATGGCTCTCGACGACGCAGTGCTGACCAACACCGAAACAGATGAGGGCGACCGCCCGCGGGAGACTCGCGGAGCGGACCTCGAGAACCTCGTCGAGGGGCTAAAGTCGCTGCACCAGCACTCCCGTCGTCTTCGCAAGGTGGGCTTTCAGCTCGGGGATTGGATCCTCAAGAACTGGAGCGAGCGACAGCGTCTTCCCGCGTTTCGCGTGAGCAAGGCGGACCAGCAGCTCTTTTTCGTTACTGAGGAAGAGTTTCGCAAGTTCACCCAAGAGGAGGGGGCTCGACTCGGACGTGAAGCGCTGATCCACAAGGAGAACGTCAAAGACGATCCTGAGAACGAGGAGGCGAGTCAGCCCGACTTTACCGTGCTCGAGTTTTCGGGCATGAATGACATCGCAAACGTATTGCGTTCGATCGAAGAACTCGGCTTTTCGGTCGAAGAGCTTTTCAAGATCGGCGAAGAGGACGACGGGACCAAGATTCCAGTCTTTGACTTTTCTGATCGCGGGCAGGAATCAAAGCGGCGGTTTCAGATCGAGTTTGCGGGGATCGAGGCGAACTTTGACACACTTGACCGACTGCTCGAGGAACTCCTCGAGGGGATCAAGAACAAGGTCAATATCACTCGCTTTAAAGGTCTCGGAGAGATGAATAAGACCCAGCTCTGGGATACCACGATGAACCCCGAGACCCGAAAGTTGCTCAAGGTGACTATCGAGGATCAGGTGGCCGCGGATGAGATTTTCTCAATTATGATGGGACCCAACGTCGAACCGCGGCGCAAGTACATCGAGCAGCACGCGCTCGAAGCGAGAGCGCTCGATATTTAGGAACCAGCGATGGGTCGATTGACCGCATTCGATTTTAGACGACTCAAGGGAGACGGTAAGCGGATCGCGGTTCTCACCGGTTACGACGCTCTCTTCGGGCGACTTCTCGAGGCGGCGCAGGTCCACGCGATTCTGGTCGGCGATAGCGTCGGAAATGTCCTGCTCGGTTACCGCGACCCTCTCCCGGTTTCGATGGCGGATATCCGCCATCACGCGGCTGCGGTCAGACGCGGCGCACCCGAAACTTTCGTGATCGGGGATATGCCCTTCATGAGCTACCAAGGGGCGACCGACGACGCGCTTCGAAACGCCGCTTGCCTCGTTAAAGAGGCGGGGTGTGACGCGGTGAAGCTCGAGGGTGGTGAGAGTATCGAGTCGACAATTCGAGCGATCGTGCAGGCGGGCATACCGGTCATGGGTCACCTCGGCCTCACTCCTCAAAACGCCTCCCAGCTCGGTGGTTATCGAGTTCAAGCAAATACCGCCGAATCGGCTCTCCGGCTGATCGACGAAGCGCAACGGGTCGAGGCAGCGGGGGCCTTTGCGGTTGTCCTCGAGTGTGTTCCGCGACGAGTTGCTCAGGCCGTGAGCGAACGACTCACTATCCCAACGATTGGTATTGGGGCCGGCGAGGGGTGCGACGGTCAAGTGCTCGTCTCCTATGACATGCTCGGCTTCGGTGCGGGCGCGTCATTCAAATTTGTTAGAACCTACGCGAATCTCGAGTCGCTGGTGGTCGAGGCGTTTCAGAACTATGTCCGCGACGTGGTGAGCGGCGACTTCCCGACCGCCTCCGAAGGCTTTGGTATGCCCGAGGAAGAGCTCGCCGCGTTCGAGGAACGTCTCCGCGGTTAGAGGTTGAAGGTGACCACACTGATCGTCGGACCCGGCGCGTTGGGTCAATTGATCGCCTTCGCCTTCGCCCGGGCCGGGGTCGAATCGCTACTTCTCGACCACCGATTGGAGCGAGCGAGCCAACTCGCCAGTGGGGGAATCGCGGTCGACTGGGGTGATGGCATTTGGTCCGGTGCCACCGAGGTCGAAGTCACTGCGGATCTTCTCTCGATCGATTGGGCACGGGTGAGCGGCGCGATTCTCACCGTCAAGGCGGGTCAGCTCGAGACCGTCCTCGACACCCTCGCCCCGTCTCTTCCGAGTCGCACCCCGATTCTGATCATGAGTAACGGTATCAACTTAGAACAGCTGTTCCCGCGCTATCCCCAACTTGATATTGAACGAGCGTCGGTTGAGTACGGGATCTACCCACAAGAAATGGGTCGGCTCGTCACCTCTCGCGACGGTCGGATCCGACTGGCTCGGAATTCCTCGTGGATTCCAACCCTGCGTGCGGTTGATTTAACGGTCGAACCCGAGCAGGATATGGAGTCGGTGATATGGCACAAAGGCTGTTTAAACTGTGCCGTGAACCCGCTGAGCGCTCTTCTCAGGGTCCAAAATGGGTCTCTCTCAAATTCCCCGCCATTTGAGCTCCTCGTCGAAGTCGCCCTCGAATGTGCGGCGGTTGCTCGAATCGTACTCGAGGAGTCGAAGTCGTCGCTCGAGACGAGGCGTTCTTGCTGGGAACGAGATGATTGGGAATCCGAACTGAGCCAACTACTGATTCGAACCCGCCACAACTACTCGTCTATGTACGTCGATCTCCAGCGGGGTCGCACGACTGAAGTCGATTTTCTCAATGGAGAGGTGTGTCGTCTCGGGGAGCGTTACCAGATTGCGACGCCTCTCAACCACTGTCTTCTGACCCTGATCAAGTGCTTGGAAACTCAGTCGAAATAGCGGAGTCCCATTGGAACGAGATTCTCAAATTCAAGATCTCAGCATCGAAAATGAGATGAAGGGGTCCTATCTCACCTATGCGATGAGCGTCATCATCTCGCGGGCTCTGCCCGACGTCCGCGATGGCCTCAAGCCGTCGCAGCGCCGCATTCTCGTCGCGATGAATGATCTCAACCTTTCGCCCGGCGGCGGTTATCGGAAGTGCGCCAAGATCGCGGGGGATACCTCGGGTAACTACCACCCGCACGGTGAAGGAGTGATCTATCCCACCCTGGTGCGACTCGCTCAGCAATGGAACATCCGCTACCCCCTCGTCGACGGCCAGGGAAATTTTGGTTCGGTCGACGGCGACAACCCCGCCGCGATGCGATACACCGAGGCTCGGCTCGCGGGTCATGCGGTGGAATTACTCGAAGATCTCGACAAAAACACCGTCGACTTCGTTCCGAACTACGACGAAACGCGGACCGAGCCGACGGTCTTGCCCGGGAAGCTTCCCAACCTTCTCGTCAATGGAGGGTCGGGCATCGCGGTCGGGATGGCGACCAACTTCGCCCCGCATAACCTGACCGAAGTTTGCCGCGCGATTAAACTCGTCCTCGACAATCCCGACTGCACGCTTTCCGATCTCATGGAGATCATCCCCGGCCCCGACTTTCCGACCAAAGGCATTATCTGCGGTCGTCGCGGAATTATCTCAGCTTACAAGACGGGTCGCGGGATTATCACGATCCGGGCCCGGGTTGAACATGAAGAGCAAGCGGGCCGCAATCTTCTCGTCGTAACCGAGATCCCCTACCAAGTCCAAAAGGCGAAGCTCGCGATGGATATCGCCAAGGGGGTTCGCGAGGGGCGTTTTACCGGGATCTCTGACATCCGCGACGAGACCGATCGTCAGGGTACCCGACTCGTGATCGAGCTCAAACGCGGCGAGAGCGAAGACATCGTCCTCAATCAGCTCTACAAGCACACGGCCCTACAGACGAGTTTTGGGGTTCAAAACGTCGCGCTCGTCCGCGGTCGCCCCGAGACTCTGAGCCTCAAGCAAATCATCATCGCCTATCGCGATCACCGGGTCGAAGTAATCCGGCGACGGTCGCTCTACCTGCTCGAAAAGGCGGAATATCGGGCCCACATCCTGCGCGGCTATCTGATTGCCCTCGATGCGATCGATGAAGTGATCCGCATCATCCGCGGTTCGCAAAACCCGACCGAAGCGCGCGAGCAACTCGTTGAAACTTTCGGACTCACTCGAGTGCAGGCCGAGAGTATTCTCCGGATGCAACTTCAGCGACTGACCGCTCTTGAGCGCGTCAAGCTCGAAGAGGAGCTCGCCGATGTGCTCAAAGATATCGACTACCATCGCGAGGTGATCAGCAATTACGAGAAGGTCATTTCGATGGTTCGCGACGACCTCGACGCCATCGAATCGAAGTATGGGGATGCGCGGCGGACGGAGATCATCGAGTTTGAAGAAGAGATCGAGTACGAGGATCTCATCGTCGACGAGCCGGTGATTGTGACTCTGAGCCACCTCGGATACATCAAGCGGACCGCTCTCTCGACATATCGCAGCCAGGGCCGCGGAGGTACGGGGATCACCGCAGGAACCGTCCGCGAGGGTGATTTTATCAAGTCACTCTTTACCGCAGATACGCACGATTCACTGCTCTTCTTCACGAGTTTTGGGAAGGTTTACTGGAAGAAGGTCTACGAGATCCCCGATCTACCGCGGACTTCAAAGGGCCGGGCGATCATCAACTTGCTTCCCCTTGCCGCGGAAGAGCGAGTGCTCTCGAGCATACCGGTACGCGAGTTCGATGATCGGATGGTTGTCTTTGCCACGAAGCAGGGAATTATCAAGAAGACGGCTCTCGCCGCTTACTCGCGACCTAAGCGAAACGGAATCATTGCGATCAATATCGATGAAGACGACGCACTTATCGGCGCGGCCCTCACCTCGGGCAGCGACGACATAGTGCTCTCGAGTCGAGACGGGATGTCGATCCGCTTCAACGAATCCGATGTACGCGAGATGGGGCGGGTCTCGAGGGGTGTGAAGGGCATCGCTCTTGAAGGTGACGACCAGGTGATCGGTATGGTTGTCGTCCACCCCGACGGCTCGCTCCTGACAGTCTGCGAAAAGGGCTACGGCAAGCGAACGCTCTTCAGTGAATACCGACCACAGCGTCGGGGAGGAAAGGGTCTCAAAGACATACGAACCACCGAGCGCAACGGCAAAGTTGTCGCCTCGATTTCGACCCTCGAAGAGGACCACGTGATGCTTCTCACGAGTGGCGGGATGCTCGTGCGGATCAAAGCCGCGGATATCCGACCGATAGGCCGCAATACGCAAGGGGTGCGTCTGATCCGGCTCAAGGAAGGCGATCGAGTGATAGGAGCTGAAGTGAGTGGTGGCGACGAGGGAGAAGACGACGTGAGTTCGGAAGAATCTGGCGACGAATCGTAAGCACCAGCTTGAGGGCAGTTAGTTTTTTTCTGGGTTACCGTGCAACCCGCTCGAAGAGTCATTCCGGTCGAGGTTGGTCCGAGGGGGCGCCGAGAGCGTCGCTGGAGTTTGCCGTACGCGCGACAAACTCTGATCAGCGGGGCACCTCAATCTCTCGGACCCCGACCGCAAGCACTTTGAGGCGGGCTGCTCTAGCAAAGGCGGAGTTTGATCTTGTCCGCTGATCGATTACTTCCTCCAGCGCTTGTCGTTCAGAGCGACGGAACGATTTTGCTCGAGGTTCACAACCCAGCTGCCCAGAGTTTGCGTACGTCGCTCGCGGCGATCGCCCAGCTCGAAAAGAGCCCCGAGTACTTTCACGAATAACGATTGACCGATCTCTCGCTATGGAACGCTGCCCAGAGCGGCTGGACCTTTGAATCGACGATTAAACTTCTCGCGCAGTAAGCGCGCTATCCGATCCCGGCCTCCCTCGAGAAGAAGATCGCCAAAGCGTTTGAGGTTTTCGGTTCGCTCGAACTTGTCGAAGTCGAGGGTGAGCTCATCCTCTCTCCCCAAGATTCGATTCGAGACCAGCTCCCCCAGCTTGCGTGCCGTAGCTATCTCAAGCACCTTCTCGCTCAACCGCGCGGGGATGGCTCCTACACGATTCGGGGCGAAGACCGCGGTGCGCTCAAGGTCGCTCTGATCAAAGCGGGCTATCCGCTGCTCGACCGAGCGGGTTTTCGGTCGGGCGCCCAGATCCGCATCGCACTCAAAGAACACTTCTCGTTTCGGGACTATCAATCCGAGGCGGTGGGTTCGTTTTTCGCAGAACGCGGCGGCTCGGGGGGATCGGGAGTGGTCGTGCTGCCGTGCGGGGCGGGCAAGACGATCGTCGGGATCGGCGTTCTCGAACGACTCAAGAGCCAGACCTTGATCCTGACGCCCAACCACACATCACTTAAGCAGTGGAAGAGCGAGCTCCTCGATAAAACTGACATTCCGGCCGAAGCAGTCGGCGAGTACTCGGGCGCGAAGAAAGAGATCGCGGCGATCACGCTCGCAACATACCAAGTGATGAGCCACGGGCGCGGGGATGGGGAGGGAAACCACCAACAGCTGTTTGGGAGCTACGACTGGGGACTCATCATCTACGACGAAGTTCATCTCTTACCCGCTCCGGTGTTCCGGTTCACGAGTGATATTCAAGCGCGTCGTCGGCTCGGGCTGACCGCAACCCTCATCCGCGAAGACGGTCGCGAGGAAGAGGTCTTCTCGCTGATCGGTCCCAAAATCTACGAACTCCCGTGGCGCGATCTCGAAAGACGCGGCTACATCGCGTCGGTCCGCTGCGTCGAAGTCCGCGTCGACCTGCCCCGCGAAGATCGGCGCGAGTACGATCACGCGAGTACGCGCCACCGTTTCCGACTCGCCTCCGAGAATGAAACCAAGGTCGGCCAACTCAAACGACTCATCGAGCGTCACCGAGAAGAACGAGTGCTGATCATCGGCCAGTATCTGCGCCAGCTCCGCGGGGTTTCGCTCGAGCTCGGGGCACCGCTGATCACGGGTCAAACGCCGCAAGATGAACGAGACCAGCTCTACCGCGGATTTCGGGAGGGTTCGATTCCCGTACTCGTCGTTTCCAAGGTCGGCAACATGGCGCTGGATATTCCCGACGCGTCGGTCGCAATCCAGATTTCGGGAACCTTCGGCTCGCGGCAGGAAGAGGCGCAGCGGCTCGGCCGCATTTTGAGACCCAAACGCGATGGACGGATCGCCTACTTTTATTCGCTGGTGACGCGGGATACGCGGGATCAGGAGTTTGCGAGCAAGCGACAACGATTTTTGATGGAGCAAGGTTACGAGTACGAGATCGAAGAGGACCTGCTCACCGAGGGGTCTCTATGATCAAAGTCGCTGAGCTGATCAAGAAGCGTCGAAAGTCCGAGCTACAAGCGATCCATCAGTTCTGGTTTCCTGGGGAGTCCCGGCGCAGTCGTCGCGAGGAGCTCGAAGTCCGGGTGGCCGAAGCCCTGGTTGGCAGCAGCAAACTGAACGATCGTCTCAACCGCCTTTCGAAACTGCAGCGGGACGTACTCCGCTCAGCTCTCGTCCGCACTCCGAACTTCAGTATTCCCACCCAGACCCTCCAACAGGAGCTCGAGGGACAAGGGTTGCCTGGCGTCGAGATCGAAAGCGCGATGAAGCAACTGCTC
>CAYZYD010000136.1:0-8640 GCA_964482505.1 uncultured Planctomycetia bacterium
GGGAGGTCGAGGGCCGGCGATTCTTGCTCGAACTTTTCGAACAGGACACTAGGTGGTCCTGTTTTTGTATCTCGTTCCTGTCGGCTCACACAGACTGAACCAAGAAACGAAACAGGCGGTGAGAGAGGCGAATCTCGGTAGTCCGCAACTCATTCGCAGTGGCATACACGTGGCCTACACGCAGCGTAAACTGCGCACTGCTACCTCGAGCTTGGCTAGTAAACTTCTCGACTCTGACGTCGAATCCACCGTTGACTCCACCCTAGACTCTACCGGGGTGGACAGTCCCTCGAGCGGTCGACGACTACCGAAAAGTCCATACCGAGTCTTACTCGGATCGGCTGCGGCCGGGATAGGCGGGGCTCGCTACCAAGTTAAATTGCTTGATTACGCATGGTAGGTGCGAGGCTGGAAGCTGTCAACGGCACGCTCCTCAGAGTCGACAGATCCCGCGCTCCGCGAGGTCTCGAATCTCGTCCCCTGAATAACCCAGCTCTTCGAGCACCTCGGCCGGGTGCTCTCCTAGCCGAGGTGAGGGAGCGCTCGAATCTCGGGGAGCCGTTTGGCTAAAGCGCATCGGAGAGCGTACGGACCGCGTACCATCGTCGTGCTCGAGGACCGCTCGCTTCGCCTCGGGCGAGGCGAAGGCCTCAGAGACGCCCCGCACCGCTCCCCCGGGGACTCGCGCCTTACGACAGAGCTCCTCGAGTTCTCGCCGGTCGCGCGTCCGGGTAAAGTGAGACATCGCTTCGACCACAGCGTCTCGGTCGGCGACCCGCTCGGCGTTCGTGGCCCAACCGCTCGCCCACTCGGGCTGGCCCGCAGCTCGCGCGAGCCGCCCCCATTCGCGGTCGCTGCAGGCAGCGATGAAAAACTCGCCGTCACGGGCCGGAAAGGGCTGGTAGGGGACGATCTGTGGATGCTGGTTGCCGTACCGCTTGGGTTCGATCCCTGTGTTGAGATAACTCGTCGCGACGTTCGCGAGCAGACTCAAACAAGCGTCGCTGAGTGCGATCTCGACGTGGCGCTCCGCGGCGGGGAGCGGTCCACGCGCCTGTGCGGCCCAGAGTCCAGTCAGCGCCGTCGCGGCTTGAAGACCCGAAAATAGGTCGACCACTGCAACCCCGACTTTCGATCCGTTTCCCTCCTCCGGGCCGGTGATCGCGCTCAAGCCGAACTGGGCTTGGATCAGAGCGTCGTAACCGCCGTCTCGGGCGCGTGAGCTGTTCGAGGGAAACCCGCGAATGCTCACCGTGACGAGATCGCTCTGCGCCAGCCGCCATTCCGCGAGCGAGATTCCCCAGGCTTCGAGCTGACCTTCGCGGAAGTTCTCGACGACGGCGTGGCTCTGGCGCACAAGTTCGTGCACGATCCGGCGCCCCTCCTCGTGGCCGAGATCGAGGGCGACGGACCGTTTACCGCGATTGCAGGTGAGGAAGTAAGCGCTGCGATCGTCCCCGACAAAAGGGGGCCCCCAACTCCGGGTCAAATCTCCGGCGCGAGGATCTTCGATCTTGATGACCTCCGCTCCGAGGTCGAGGAGCTGTTGGGTGGCGAAGGGGCCGGCAAGGACTCGGGAGAGATCGAGGACGCGAAAGCCCGATAGCGGGAACACGGCTACGAGCTTCGGAAAAAGAGGGTCTCGCCGATCTTAGCCCCCTGCTCGCGAGCCATCACTTGGCATTTGACCCGCATGAGATAGTAGATCCGTCGATCGCTCGAAAAGAGAGTCTCAAAATGGGCCTGCCCCTTGGCGATCACGAGGTCAGCCGCTTCGAAGACATCCCGGAAATCCCGCGGACACTCATTGAGTGGGGCCCCAAGAGCGTGAAGACCGAGATCGATCTCTTCAACTTGGGGGAGCTCGCCGAGACCCGACGACTCCCGGTCGAGAGCGATGGCGTCGAGTAGGATCGGCTGACTTCGAACCACCGAGTAGATCTTGAGCTCGGGTCGGGCCTGGCTGAGCTGCTCGAAGAGAAAGCGGTCGAAGAAGAGCTCGGGACCGGAGTCGTGCAGAAAGAGGAGCGAGTTCGCCTCTTCGAGCTCTTTGCGAAATCGCTGATAATCACTCACGGCGAGCCGATCAGAACACTCGTTGCTCCCCGCTTTAAGTCCGATCGAATTGATCTCGTCCCGAACCTTCGCGCCCGAGAGTCGCTCGTCGTCAAAGACGTTGGCTCTGGCGGCGACACAAAACGCAGTTTCGAGCGGGTCCGCCGACGATTCGACCACTTCAGAGACTGTCGAAGCGATGTTCTCGAGCTCGCTCGCCCATTCGTCGCGCTGCTTCTGATAGATATCCGTGCTTCCAAGAATTTTGCCCACGACACTGGAGAGGTGGCACATCACTTCGGCCGGCGAGACCTCACGCTCGGAACTCGAGAGTTCCTCCATCGCTTTGGCGAGCACCTTGTGTTGGAGCCACTCGTCGTCGGTCACCTGGCGAGCCGCTATGAGGGCCCGCCGCAAAAGACAGGGGAAACAGTCGGGTTTGACCTTCACGTCGGCGACCCGTCGGCTCCAGGGCGCCACCGCGACAGCGTCAAGCCGCATGGTTTCAGAGATTGAGAGTTCAGGATTCCCAAATGCTGACCCGCCAATGGAGTGACTGCGTCATTAACGACGACTTGACTTGTAGGCCGTACCGAAATCGTGGGTTCGGTAACTACGAATTCGCTGAATACTATCGAGGTCGCGGTTGACGCGTTCTTCGTCAAAATAAGGCCCGGCTCGCAAAACGGGCTTCCCGCTCGACTCGTCGACCATGACCATGATTCCAGACTCACTTTGGACCCAGCGGGCCATTTTATTGAGTTCTTCAAGTTTGCCAGTGGCGATGTTGATGAAGTAATGGGTCTTCGAGGGAGCCGTCCCCGCGGGCGACCTACCCGCCTCGCCAGAATCGTCTTCTGAACGCGGCTCGGGTCTCGTGATCGTCGCGCCGCTCGAAGCGACGTTTCGCAATTTCTCACGATTTTGGAGCGGTGTCGTCTGTTCGTGAAGGGGTGCCCAAGGGTAGTTTCTCCCGTCCTTTTGATACCACTCTTCGGTCTGCACCCCGACTCGATCCATTGCTTGTCCACGGCCGACGGAATAAGCCATCCAGACGGCCAGGAGTACTCCCACCCCAGTGACCACAATCAAGATGCGACGGACTTCGAGTTGAAAGTTTAGCCAGGAGTAGAGTGGGCTTGGCGAGCCGAGATCTTCGGGCAATTCACTCTCGTCGTAGGTACCGATCGCGCTCGCCGGTGATCCCGCAGCAATCGGTCCAGGCGCCACCGACACTCGGGTACCGTCATTGTAGGCCTCGACGGCTTTGGAGACGTGAACGCCCTCAACTGCTGCACGATCCCCTCCCGCACCTTCGCCTATCCCACCGATTCCAGTCTCGGCGGAGCGCCGAAAGAGCCGATTGAGAGCGCTGAGCGGATTCGGGTTGGGTTCGGCCGAAGCCGCGCCTTCGAGCCCAGCTTCGGTTGAATCCCCTCGACCACCCCGCTCGACCCGTTGCTTCTCTTCACGCTTTTCGACCCGAGCTGCTTGAGCTCTTCGTCGATCTCGACCCGGCTCGCTGAGCATTTCAAACAGGCTGAGTTCGGTCCGCCGCTTCATCTGCGAATCTCCTCAGGACAATCGAGTCGGGCGATTGACTCGCCCAAATCATCGATCGGGAAAAGGGGGCAGCGACTCTGGGCGCGGGCGCAATCGCCCGCGACGCTGGCTTCAACGACCGTCTTCAATACGGTGGTCTGGACCAGGGTCGGGAGGTGAAGCCCAGTCGTCGGTAGAGTTTTGAACTGAGTTGGCTTTCGAGCGAGACGTCGCTCACATCCCAGGCGCGACTTCCAAAGACGCCCAGAAAACATAAAAGAACCTCTTCAGTCCGAGTTTGGCGGCCAGCGCAGTTTAAGTGAGAGTCTGGAGAGGTGTCAAGGAACCGAACCTTGAGGACGAAGTCGAACTATGAGGATTCGAAGGCGGTCCTTGCAATCGACCTGGTCTCGACCCACAAAATAAGCTCGATCGTTTGTGGTTGCTGTTGCCGGCGGCCAATCTTAGGCTAGCAGCCCTCACCGGAGCGGATGAGGGGCTCGCAGCCCGCCGGAAAAAATCGACTCGGCCACGAAGTCGAGTCTTCCTTCGCTCCGCACCTGCGTTTCGCGACAGGCACGGAGCTCGAAATCTCTCCCTCGTGGCTCGAGCGCCGTTCTTCGGGCGGGCTGCGAGCCGTTCGATTCATGCTCGAGAGCCCTCCCAACTCACGGAGCCCACGACACCCTCTGATCTCAAAACGGCTCGTGCCCAGAAGGAAATCGATGAGACCCCCCTCTGTTCATTTAAAACTGACGATCGGCCTCTCCGCCGTCCTCCTCCTAGGCCTCGCTGGCCCACCGGTCTGGTCCCAGACCGAAGTGCGAGTGGAGACGGTGAACGAGACGATCGAGAAGACCGCTTTTGCTGAGATCGAGTCGATCGACCCGATTGCCACAGCTAAATTAAGCCTCGTCGATCGAGAAATCCCGCTCATGGACGTACTCGAGATTCGCTATCCCGAGATGCGCGCCACCCCCGTTCGACTCAAGCTCACGCTCACCGACGGCAGCCACTTGACGGGGCGTTTGGCCGAATCCTCGAGCGACGAGGCGATTCAATTTCAAACCACCCTCAGCGACCAGGTCTTTAGTATTCCGCTCGAGAGCCTGCGCAGCCTGACTAATCTCGAAGTGAAGCCAGCCAGTTCGCAAGAAAAACCCGCAGAGACCGACCGGGTGGTCACGACCCGTGGGGCAACTCTCGAGGGAGTCCTCTTGGAAGTCGGGCTCGTCGAAATCCGGTTCCAGGACAAGAAACTCGGAGAGCTTAATTTTCCTTGGGAGCAGATCAGCCGGCTGGAAGTGGCCGAGCTCGAGAAGGCGAAACCGCTACCCGAAGGCAGTCTTGCCATCCTCGTCGAAGGTCAGAGCGGCTCACGGATCAAGCTCGCGCTCAAGAAGCTCTCCGCCGACAAGCTCGTCGGCAGCCACCCCGTGCTCGGGTCGTTTACTTGGAGCGTTCGACGCCTCCGTACGATTCAATTTCTCTTCGGCCGGGTGAGCTACCTCTCCGACCGTGACCCTGTCGAAGTCGAAGAGAAGTGTCCTTACATCGACCCCGAGCTGTTTCAGCAGTTTTTTCGTTGGCAGCGCGACCGAAGCGTTGACCACCGCGGCACCCCCCTTCAAATCGGCGATCGCACCTATCGGAAAGGCCTCGGGGTTCACTCAAATTCTCGCCTGGTGTTTGATCTCCAACCGCAGGATCGGCTCTTTCAAGCGTGGATCGGGATCGATACCACGGGGCGACCGAGCAACAACCGGCCCGATTTTGGTTCGGTAGTGTTTAAGGTGGTGGTCGACGGCGAGAAGAAGTTTGATTCGGGTGATATGAATTGGCAGAAGCCGGCTCGTCGCATCGAGATTCCCGTCAAAGGGGCATCGCGTCTCGAACTGATCGTCGAGGAGGGGCAGGGCGCCCACATCCTCGACCGGGCCAACTGGGCTGACGCGCGTCTGATTCGCGACAACGCTTGAGAGCACTCGAGGTTACTTGTGTCAGGTAGGTTATTTGAGCCGCAGAGACGAGGGCCGAGGGAGGCTCCCTAAGCTGCCCGCGCGACTTCAGAACACCGAAGCCTGATATTGACCGCAGCGCAAATAAAAGCGCCCCGAGAAGATACTCTCTTCTCGGGGCGCTTTGGTATCAACCTCGACTACTCGTCCTTGCCCTTGTCCTTCTCGGGATAGGGATTGTCAGGAGTCGCTTTCGGATTGACTTTCATCTCGGTGAACTTGCCCCCGGTCCGCTCCGCAAGCCGCTTGAGCCAAGCGTTTGCACGTTCTAAATCGGGATTCGACTGCGTCGCTTGGTACGCGCGCGGGTGGTAACCGAACGTGTGGATCGTGACCTTGCGGAAGCGATTCATCGCAAACACTTTATCGAGGATCGGCTTCTCGTCATCGTTCGTCACCCCGTCTTTCGAGGGGAGGCCGTCAGACAAAAAGTAGATGGTGTTGGTACGGATATCCGACTTAAACGCAGCCTCGAGGGCATCCATGGTGTTGGTCGCGCCGCGGTCGCGCCACTTGAGGGCTCGGACCCATTTCTGGGCCTTCTTTTTGGAGCCCGGGCTCGCCTTGACCGACCCCTTCTTATTGAACACGTATACCGAGTTATCGAAGTTGATCATGTTGAAGCTCGCCGATTTGTCGAGCTTCCCCACCACTTTGTAGAGTTCGCGCTTGGCCATCTCCATCCGAGTCCAGAACTCGGCCAAACGTTGATTTTCCGGCGTCATCCGACCGCCGCCCGAAGATCCGCCCCCGTCAGAACCGTCTCCGCGCGCGAGCCCGGGGATCCCAGTGTGCTCGACGTAGCGCATCGAGCCCGAGGTATCGATCACAAAGATCATGTGTTTCGAAACGATCGGGACATCGAAAAACTCGGGGTCGTCCTTGTCTCCACGCTTCTTCCGAGCGACTCCGGTCTTACCGTCCGTCTTCTTCGCCTTGGGATCGTAGGTCGACTTATTGATATCCCACCAAGCGTGCCAGTCAGCCATGAGGTCGTAGTCTTGGCCGGTCAGGACCCAAAGCGCGTCGCGAACGTCGTAATAGAGGACACCCTTCTGCTTTCTCGATAGTTCGTCGAGCAGCTCAATGAGCGGGCCGATGGCGTCTTTGTGGTTGCTCTTCTCGAGGCCCTTTACGGCTTCCTTTTGGACGAAGGTCGAGGAATCGTCGACCATCCCGGCTAGACCCTGAACCCCGCGATCGGTCTCGGCGACTCGGCCGTAGAGGCTCGCGATAAAGACCCGCTCCTGGAAGTCGCGCTTCTTTTCGATATCGTCGTAGCGCTCATCGATGTAGGCGAACGCGCCATCTTTCTTGAGCAGCGTATCAGCGGCGTGATTGAAGAAGTCCTCGTAGATCCCGTAGTCACGGGTGATCTCGTAGAGAGTCTCGATTACGTCGTCATCGTCGAGTCGAGAGAGATCCGTGACCATCACTTTGGCTTGAGCCATCTCGTCGGCGGCGACCGCCTGGCCGATCTTACGCTTGAGTTTGCTAGCCTCGCCCGCCTCGACTGGGGCTTGCGATAATCCAGCGCAAACCAGGACGAGGGCACTGAGACCGAGCTGCCAAAGCTTTGAAGTCCTCATGGGTACCTCTTTCGTAACAAATCTGACGGTCAGGGCTCACGGGAATCCCCAACCGTCACGTCTATTCTGTTCTTCGGTTGCAAGTGGACCGACGTTGGGAGGCCGATCCCGGATTTAAAGCGTAACCGTGTTACAAACCATTTGAAACAGGCACTTTTTCTCCGGCGGCTCCTATACTGGTTGCCGGGCGCACTCCAGTTCGGGTTTCTCGGAACTGTTTGCTCAGAATGAAGCGGCTCAGATTTTTCCGCCATTTGTAATTACGGACAAACTCGCGGATTGAGGGATTTCAAACAGAAAAAATTATGACCTCCCCCGAAAAGTACGAATCTGCTGAAAACGTACGGACTTCAGAAGGCCGTCAGTATCACATCGGGCTCGCCCCGGGCGAAGTCGCTTCGAACATCATCCTCGTCGGCGATCCCGCTCGGGCCCGGCGGTGGGGGGCGAAGCTCGAGCTCGAAGGCGAATGGAGCCACCGCGAGTACGTCACCGTCACGGGCGCGTATCACGGGCTTCGCCTCTCCATTATGGCCACGGGAATCGGAGCCGATAACACGGAGATCGCGGTGGTCGAGCTCAAATCGCTCCTCGAGGGTGAGGTTCGCATCATCCGCGCGGGCACCTCGGGGGGTCTCGACCCGGCGGCTTCCCTCGGCGATCTCGTCGTCACCTGGGGCGCGGTCCGTCTCGAGACGACATCGCTCGCTTTCGTGCCCAGCGGCTATCCCGCCGTCGCCCATCCCGAGATTGCGCAGTCGCTCCGGCACGCCGCCCGCGAACTCGATCTCCCCCACCACTTCGGTATGACCGCCACCGCGGCGGGGTTCTACGGAGCGCAAGGACGCCAGGTCGCGGGCTTTCCGGTGCGAGAGCCGCAGCTCACTGAAGAGCTCGCTCAGATCGGGGTCAAGAACCTCGAGATGGAAGCTTCGAGCCTGCTCACCCTGGCCGCGCTCGCAGGTTGGCGAGCCGGCGCCGTCTGCACGCTCTTCGCTCGCCGCGGTGCGAACGAATTTGTGCGGCCACGGGATAAGATCCGGTTTGAAGATCGAGCCGTGGGAACCGCGCTCGCCGCCCTCTTTGTCGCCCAAGATCAACCGATCCCCGAACCCCTCAAGACCGAGATAGCTTGACCCGAGCAGCCCGTACAATCGACTTGGCACGAAGTCGACCTGCCCTCGTTCCGCGACAAATCCTCGAACGATCGAGGCGCGGAGCTCGAAATCTCGCCCTCGTGGCTCGAGCGCCGTTTCTCGGGCGGTGTGGTAGCCCGCAGATTCACGAGCCCGCTACTGCGAAGTCGCAGGGGGCGTCCGCTCGCGGCGTCAGACGGACGCCTTGCAACTTCTCCCTACGCGGTTCGTGAATAATGCGGGCAAATGCTAGTGTCCTGTTCGAAAAGTTCGAGCAAGAATCGCCGGCCCTCGACCTCC
>CAYZYD010000137.1:0-8619 GCA_964482505.1 uncultured Planctomycetia bacterium
GAGGATCGCCCCGTCCATCTGAGCCGCTCCTGTGATCATGTTCTTCACGTAGTCCGCGTGACCTGGGCAAGCCACGTGAGCATAGTGCCGCTTCTCAGTTTGATACTCGACGTGGGCCGTCGCGATCGTGATTCCACGCTCGCGCTCTTCGGGGGCGTTGTCGATGGAATCGAACGCGCGCGCCTCGGTAAAACCGCGCGCGGAAAGAACAGTCGTGATGGCTGCGGTCAGCGTGGTCTTGCCGTGATCGACGTGTCCGATGGTACCCACATTGACGTGTGGCTTATCGCGCACAAAGACGTCTTTGGCCATTGAATTAACACTCCTTTATGTGGTAACCGGCCATTCGGGGCCACACGGCCATGGGGGACGAGGGGCCTTCTCTATGACGCGGGCCATTTAATCCAGGGCTTGGGGGTCGACTTGCGATCGAACCCGTTCCTGACTGACAAAAGCGACCGCCACCAAAACGGCAGTGGAGACGGCCGGAGCGAGGAAATGGAGCTGCTGACGGGACTTGAACCCGTGACCTCGTCCTTACCAAGGACGTGCTCTACCAGCTGAGCTACAGCAGCGATCAGCGTGCTAGGTATGGAGCGGGTGATGGGAATCGAACCCACGTGACTAGCTTGGAAGGCTAGGGCTTTACCATTAAGCTACACCCGCGGCTTTAATTATGATCACGTCCTCAAGCCTATTCCCGGCGGTTACGCCAAGACTTCGCCGCCGAGACTTCGCCGCAAAAAATTCACTGCCGCAAGGTCCCAGCATCAAGGTCCCAGCATCAAGGTCCCAGCATCAAGGTCCCAGCATCAAGATCCCAGCAGCTGCCCAACCTGAAACGCTCGCCCGCTAGGAACCGCCCAGTAGAGGTACTCAGTTCTCAAGAGATCGAGCAACTGCCGGCGGAGAGACTAAAGCAACGGCGCTGCGGACAACGATTACCCACTCAAAATTGCGGGTCGGAATCCAGCGGCACCGCCAGGGGATCTGACTCACGACAACCGCAAGTCTCAATCGAAACAGGGGTTGGCGCGAAGCTCCGGGAAGTGATCGAAGCCGCTTAGGAAACCAACCTTGTGTCGAATCATCAAGAGAAAAATCACCGAGGTCAGGTGGAGTCCCCACCGAAACGATTTGGCTCAGTCAGCGGGTGGTTGAGCCGCGGTGCAAACTCGATTCTGGGGAGAATAAAAAATGGGCAGTAGAGGATTCGAACCTCTGTAGCTTGCGCAACGGGTTTACAGCCCGCCCCCTTTGGCCACTCAGGCAACTGCCCATGGATCGGTTTGTGTTCTGTGCTCGGCTTCGGCTGCCTGCTCACTTCGAGAGGAGAAGCAATCCGGTTGCTACTCGGTGAGTGAGTGGAGCTAGCGGTGGGACTCGAACCCACAACCCTCCGCTTACAAGGCGGAAGCTCTGCCAATTGAGCTACGCTAGCGAAAAGATTAGCGGAGCGGCCTTTGTAGATAACGTTCGAGTCCGAGCCATAGCTCGAAACCGCGAAGTATACAGACTCGCATCGACGGTTCAAGCTCGACTGAGTTGGTTTGAACCTAACCAGGCGACCTGACGCTTGTCCGAAGGCTCAGGATACAGGCCGCTTCGACGACTACTCCGGTGCCCACGACTCCCACCCCCTCCCCGGTCTTCGCCTTCAGCGAGATTCGCTCCTCCGGAGTCGCGAGCAAGCGCGCAAGACTCGCCCGAATCGCGGGTCGGTGCGGAGCGAGCTTGGGCCGCTCGAGATGAATCGTCGCGTCGAGATTGGTGATTTGAAAATCGAAACCGGACTGGCGGATAGTCTCGAGCGTCCGCTTGACGAGTGAGCTGGAGGAGATCCCGCGATACTCCGGCTCGTGGTCCGGAAACAGCTGGCCGATATCCCCGAGGGCGAAGGCGCCGAGGTGAGCGTCGATAAGACTGTGGAGGAGGACGTCACCGTCTGAGTGTGCGGCGGCTCCCCGATCTGAAGGAATCTCGACCCCACCGATCCAGAGCGGCAGTCCCTCCTCGAGCCGGTGACGATCAAAGCCGAGACCGACTCGCACCTCTCCAGAATCAATCGGTGCAGGCACCACGGGTGGAACCTAAAAAGTAATCCGTGCCTCGAGGACGGTGATATTGATGTCGCGCGAAAATCCGAGGGCGTCTCCGTCCACGAGCCAACCGGTCCGAAGCTGAAAGAGGACGTTGTCGGCGGGACGGTAATTGAGCCGGAAGTCGATCTCGCTTCCGATCCGATCGGGATCGGAGTTAGGGCGAGCGTCAGCAAGGCCGTTGTTATCCTGGAGAAAGAAGAGCCCGTAGAGCGCCTCAAAGGTGATGTTGTTAGCGGGGGTGAAACCACCCTTGACCTTGAACGCTCGGTAGTTCGAGTCGATGTCGAGTCCGTAGTAGCCGTCCTCGACCACGATCGTGTCGTTGTTGTTCTCGAGCGAGACAAACGCCTCGTTGACGAAATCGTCGCCGTTGTCGTCGCCGGTCACCTCCCAGTACGAGACATCGATAAAGGGCTCACTGTCTTCGTTACCGGGCAAAAAGAAGCGCAAACCGGCATAACCCGCGAACGCTTCTTGCTGCTTGACCCGGCGACCGAGCTGGCGCGCGTAATCGCCGGCCTGGGCGTAGAACTCTCCGTAGACTTTAACGGCGCCGTCGGCAAGCGATCCATACCCCCCACCACCGAGAGTCCAGAGATAGGTGCTGCCGCTATTCTGTAGGACCATCAAGATCAAACCGGCGTGCCCTGAATCGCCGTAATCGTGCTCGAGACTCGCACCGAACATGACGTCGTCGGAGTTCTTTCGGAAGGTCTCCGAAAGCGTGAAGTACCAGAAGTCGACCATCGACTCGCCCCAGTTGTAAGCAGCATAGGCTCCAGCCGCCTCTTGAATTCCTGGCGATCCACTCGAGCTGGACTGCGGGGTCCCGAAGTCGGCGGGTCGAACGGCGGGGTTATTAAAGGGGCTTTCGGAGTGAGCGACGTCGACGAGAAACGGATTTCCGTTCTGGGTGAAGTCTTTTCGGAAATCTTGAATACCGAACTGGAAGTCGAGATTGTCCTGGTTGAACGCATTCTCCCAGCGGATGTAGGCCTGCTCGACTTCGAGGTCGCGATCGACCCCGAGCACCCCGCCCGCCCGGTTGCGCAGCTCGAAGAATTGCGTTTCGAGCTGGACAAACGCCGAGAGACGGTTGGCGAGTTCAAATTCCATATTGAGGGTGATCATCGGGTCGAAGAATACTTCGCCCCCGGAGCCGGTAGCGCTCGAGGGGACCAACGGAGCTCCCGGGTTTCCGGTGACAGCGTCGCCGAGGGCCGCCTCGAACAACTCATCATTTCGTCCGACGAGCGAAAACGAAAACTCGCCCGAGATGGTGATCTTGAACGAGCGTTTCCCCACCACGTTACCTTCGACGGTCGAATCGGGAGAGATATCGGCTTGAGCACTGACGGATTTCGGTACAGCGACTATCGATAGGAGCGTGACAAGCATGAACCAGAGTAATGAAGACGTTTTGATAAAAGGGGTCAACCGCATCAGTCTCTTCTCCAACCGATCAGTAAGGGTGCGATCACACTCAGGGTTTGCCCACTTAGAGTTCGTCTCTTGAACTCTTGCGTCTTACTGTTTTACCCAAGCGCGCCGAACGATTGCGGAAGTTTGGACGGAACCGGGCCGCAGATCAAGGTGAGGATTCGTATTTGTGTGGATTACCGGCCGCCCACATGAATGGCGAGAGTTTCAAACTCGAATCACTTACGGAGGCAGTACTCGATCCACGGTAGGTCTCGGGATCTGGTCAGCTTGCTGTTTTCGTCGCGAGCTTCGACCAACCGCACGGCGATACCGACAGCTTCAAGCTGGCTCGCTTCGTCAGTGAATTGGGCCCGCAGTCCTTTCGACTCGACTCGCGACCAGTGTTCACGGGTGAACACTTGCGGAGTCTGAGCGCGCCAGAGTTCATCTCGGCTCAGTGTCTCAGTGATGAGATAGTGTGAATCGGCTCTCTTCACGGTATCGACGAGACGTTCGGCAAGAATTGCCGCTCCGTCCTGAGTCGCGGCCCGAACGACCGACTCGAGATCCCTGGGGGAGAGCAGTGGTCTGGCCGCGTCGTGAACAAGAATCAACGGCTCGGTTGAGCTCGCACTCGCTGCGATGCCCGCGGCAACCGAATCGGTTCGGCTCGCTCCTCCCACGACCACCTCCCACCGCCCGTAACGCGGCTCCGCGGCCGGCGACCACTCTCTCTCCGCGACACGCTGATCGTCACGGTGGACCACGAGAATACCCCGCGTACAACCCGGCGATTCGGCGACGGCTCGAACACTCCAAGCGGCGAGAGGTATCCCGTTGATCGCCAAGCCCGCTTTGCGTCGATCGGGACCTAAGCGAGCTCCCAACCCCGCGGCGACGACTACAGCGACATAATTCACAGCCCGCCCCCGACCGACCGATCGGCAAACGGAACGAAGAGTCGTTGGTACACCAGCAAGCCATAGCGGTCGGTCATGCCGGCGACGTAGTTGCAGATAGTTCGTTCGAGCCCCTGCTCAGAAATCGGCCCCTGAAAACGCACCGGCAACTGCTCCGGCTCGCGTCGATACTCGCAGAAGATCTCGGCGATAAATCGCTTGCCCTTCTCGGAGACCATAATCGTGCGCGGATGCCGATAAAGCCCACGGTGCAAAAACTCTTGGAGTTGGGCCTTCTTGGGAGCGAGCGAACCCGAGAAGCTGACCAAGGGCTCGCCCGCCCCCCGTACCTCGTCCACCGATCGAACGGACTCGAGTCTTGCCTGCGTCGTCTCGAGCAGGTCCTCGACCTGGATTGCGATGAGCTGGGAGACGGTGCGAGCGACGAGAGTCCTCCCTCGGATTCCTTCCCAACGCCGCTTGACCCGTGCTTGAGCCTCTTGCCAAAGCTCGATCACTCCGAGCTCCCTTTCGGCGATCACCCCTGAGCGAAGTCCGTCGTCGAGGTCGTGGCTGTCGTAGGCGAGCGAGTCGCTGAGGTCGACGACTTGCGCCTCGAGGAGCGGTTCAAGGCTAGGTTCGAATTCGGCGAGGTCGGGATCGTCGAGTTGTCCGTAATGCTTGGCAATTGCCTCGCGGATTTCCCAGGAGAGGTTGAGACCCGGGAACTCGGGGTATCGGCGCTCGAGCTCATCGACAACCCGAAGACTGTGCCGGTTGTGGTTAAAACCGCCCGAGTCTTGCATCAAGTCCGCGAGCTGCTCCTCACCAGCATGACCAAACGGTGGATGGCCGAGGTCGTGGCTCAGCGCGATCGCCTCGACGAGATCTTCGTTGAGATTGAGATAGCGCGCGATGGTCCGGGCGATCTGGGCGACTTCGAGCGTGTGGGTTAGCCGCGTGCGGTAATGATCCCCCTCATGGTTGACGAAGACCTGGGTCTTGTACTCGAGTCGCCGAAAGGCGGTCGAGTGAATAATGCGGTCGCGGTCCCGTTGAAAGGGAGTGCGAATCGGGTCGTCGCCTTCGGGATAGCGACGCCCTCGACTCTCGCGAGCCGCCATTGCATAGGGGGCGAGTCGTTGCGTTTCTTCAGCCATAGCTCTGGGCTCGCGGCTTACCACGATCCGCTCACTTTCGCCCTCTTCACTTCTGTTGGATACGGCGCAATCGAGGCTTGGGGGGGACTCGAAGGGACTGGCCGACGAGAAGGTGGTCGGGTTCAACCTCGGGATTGAGTTCGACCAGGGCCTCGATCGTCGTCTCGTAAGCCCGGGCGACCGAGTAGAGCGTATCACCGGGCCTTACTCGGTAGGTAGGCCCCCTGGGCTCTTCGAACTGAACCGACTGCAATCGACGGCGCCACTCCGATTCGTGCGAAGAATCTCCGTCCCAGGCGGGGGCTGGGGAGACCGCGCAACCACCGATCGAGACGGTCCCAAGCAATCCAATCAGCGTAAAAACAAACGGCCGAGCCCAAACCAAGATCGCCCTCCTTCTCGCTGACGCCCTGCCCAACCTGCGTCCATTTCTATCCGTTTCGCCGAGACGGCGAAAGACGAACTCAAATCGGGGAGTCGATAAGTGTAAATGGCAGATCAAGATAAAATAGATACCCAAGAGTCCTATTTACGAGCCCTCGCAATTGTTTTACTGTCCAAACAGTTGTAACAAATTGTGTTCAATCGTTTGCCTCCTACAGAAAGGACTGGGCTCTATGCTACTTCGCCTCCTACTCGGGCTCGCTCTCACAACTCCGGTACTGGGACAGTTCCCGGTGGCGGGTACGCCTCTTCTCCCCCCTCAAGGGGTCGGTCCCGAACTTTACGTCGCCGATTTCACCCTCGACGCGGTCTTGGTGCTCATCGACCTCAACGGTGACGGGGATGCAAACGATCTCGACGAGATTCGTCCCTTCTTCGATACCAGCTCCCCCGACCCGAGCCTCCACCCCGCGACTCCCCGCTCGATCGCGGTCGATCAAAATGGCGTCGTCTATTTGGCCGACGCGGGTAGCAACGATTTCATACTACGCCTCGAAGATCTCAACGACGATGGCGACGCCAACGATCTCGGCGAAGCGCAGATCTACTTCGACGCGAGTTCGGGAGGCGAGGGTATCGCTTCGGTCTCTAACATAGTCCTCGATACCGACGGCTTCCTCTACTTCACCGATACCGGCACGAGCGGAGCTACGAATCGACACATCACCCGAATCCGGGACGAAAACGGAGACGGCTTCTGCTCGGCCGCGGATGGTGAAGTGTTCACGATCTACTCCCGTGATACGACGAGCGGCGTGCTGATCGAGCGGACTTCGGGCCTCGTGATCGATCAGGACGGGTCCCTCATTGGTTCGGACTTCGACTCAGACCAACTCTATCGATTCCGTGATCTGAGCAGCCCCGCCGACGGCGACGCCGACGATCTCGGCGAGCAGGTCCTCGTACACGCGAACACTCCGACTCTGTTTCTCGGTTTCGCTGAACATCTCGCCTTCGGAAACGACGTCGGTAATGGGATCCCTCTATTTGTCAACGGTGGCCCGACCGAAGACTCGATCTTCGCCTTCGTCGACGCCAACCTCGACGGGATCTACGACAACCCGACTGAAGTCACCCCCTTCTGGGATGCCGATCAAGTCGACGGATTGGTCCCCGCCAATGCTCGGACCATCGTCGTGAATCCTGTCGACGCGATGACAGGGCTCCAGTCGCTGTTTGTGATCGAAGCCGGCCAGAGCTCGGCAAACGTCGACGAGCAAATCGTGATTCTCACCGACCTCAACGGGGACGGCGACGCGAACGATTCGGGCGAGGCGCGAATCTACGCCGATCTCACCAACGCGAGTGGGGTGATGTTTGGACAACCTCAGGGAATGGCATTGCGACCCATCCTGCCTCCACCCGTCAACAACAACTTTGTGCGGTCCGATTGTAATACCGACGGTTCGACGAATATCGGAGACGCGGTGAACCTGCTCAACTTCCTCTTCGTCCCCGACCAAGCCCCCGACCTTCTCTGCGAAAAGCCGTGCGACGCCAACGACGACGGTGCGCTCAACATCGCCGACGCCATTACGATTTTGAACTTCCTGTTTGTGATGGGCCCCTCGCCTCAGGAGCCGTTCCCGGACTGTGGAGACGACCCGACCTCGGACTCGCTCGAGGCCTGCGTCGACCTTCCCACCTGTCCGTAACAACGGGAATTCGACCCATGAACCCCGGGGCTCCCGCCCCGGGGTTTTTTTGTGACAGCCAGACGACGGTGTTGCCGGGGTGCTTCGTAGCGGTCAAGCTGTTTGGCTGGCCGCGCGAGAGTGAACCCGATCGCCAACCAGAGAAGAGATGCCGATGAAAATCGCGGTTGCGCAAATGGCCCCGGTCTGGCTCCGGCGAGCGAAGACTCTCGAGAAGATCCTCGACTACGTGCAGGACGCTGCGGGCCAGGGAGCTCAACTCGTCGCCTTTGGAGAGACAGTTCTGCCCGGGTATCCGGTCTGGTTGACCGAAGCCGATGGAGCCCGGTTCGATCACCCCGAACTCAAGGAGATGCACGCCGAATACGTCGACCAAGCAGTCGACCTCGAAGCCGGAGATCTGGCTCAACTCACGGAGTCTGCCGCGGACCACAGAATCGCCGTTGTGATCGGAGTCGTTGAGCGGCCGTCGAGTCGTGGAGGAAGCACGGTCTACTGCTCTTGCCTCCATATCAGCCCCGAAGGCCAAATTGCCTCGGTCCATCGCAAGTTGATGCCGACCTACGAAGAGCGACTCGCCTGGGGAATTGGAGACGGCCACGGTCTACGGGTCCACCCGGTGGCTGAGTTTCAGGTCGGCGCTCTCAACTGCTGGGAGAACTGGCTGCCGCTCGCGCGCGCCACGCTGCACGCGCAGGGTGAAACCCTCCACGTCGCGCTCTGGCCCGGAGCCGCCCGTTTGACCCGGGATATCACTCGGTTTATTGCGCTCGAGGAGCGCGTCTACGTCATCTCCGCTTCGGGTCTGCTCCGAGCTCAGGATATTCCCCAGGAGATCGCACTCAGAAGTCAGTTCGTCGATTCAGAAGATCGCGTCTTTTACGACGGTGGAAGTGCGGTAGCGGGCCCCGACGGGAACTACCTCTTCGAACCTCTC